>NZ_JAVXKG010000070.1:0-2791 GCF_036647415.1 Algoriella sp. | reverse complement strand
CTTCTGCCCAACCTTTTATTACATTTTCCAATGGAAAAGCAGCCGGTTTTTTACGTTGCACTGAGCTATCGAAAACTTCTCCGTGTATATTAGTTCCATGATAATGACATAAAACTGTTTCTGATAAAGCAGGCTTCACTCCTTCTCCCATCGTCATAACTTCGTATAACAATCCACTTTCAGTTTCAATAACTCCTTCTTGTTTTTTATATTCTTCTCGAAAAACTAGACCTTCGTTGAAATTCTTTTCAGCTAACTCTTTTTTACGTTTCAATAATAAATCTGCTACTCCCATACTACAAATTTAAAAGGAATATTAGTCATTTATACAATTTAGTTTACTTTTATTAGAACAATACAACTATAATGAATAAAAAACTATTATCAGTTCTACTTACTATTCTTACAATATCAAGTTTTGGGCAAAATATGGTGAAAGAAATTCCGTTTCGATTAACAAAATACAACAACATTTTAGTACCAGTTATTATTAATCAAAAAGATACGGTGCAATTGATGTTACACACAGGTTCAGACTATATCACTATTATCGAAGATTCGTACAAAAAAATGAAATCTATTGCAATTTCTGATACCTTAAATAATGTGACATCTTGGGCTGGATATTCGGATATGAAAATGAGTCAAAATAATATCGTCAAATTTGGTGAAGAAGAATTCAATCAAATTCCAATTTTTATTGATAAACAATCTGGACATGAAAGCGATGGAAAAATTGGATTGAAGTTTTTTGAAGGTAAATATTTAGAAATAAATTTTGATGAGAACAAATTATATGTGTACGATAAAGCTCCTTCTAAACTCAAAAAGTACATAAAACAGAATTCGAGATATTCACAAGAAACACTTTATATAAAAGCTTTTCCATTAATTGGTAAAAAACCAATTGAAACAGAATTTATGATACACACAGGTTTTTCTGGAGCTTTGATGATTTCGGATGATTTTGCAAAAGAATATAAATTATTAGAAAAATTTGAAATTATTGGAGAATCTAAACTAAGTGATGCAGCTGGAAATGTCATTTTATCGAAAAAATCTATTTTACCAAATTTTGAATTGGCAAATCAAACATTCCAAAATGTACCAATGTCCTTTTTTGATAGTACAATAAAAATTCAACACAAAAATATTATGGGAGGTGATTTGATCAAACGTTTTAATCTAATTCTCAATCCAGAAAAAAATATATTATATGTCAAGAAAAGTAAATATTATAGAGCCGAATATTGTAAATTATAAAAAAATCCACTTCAAAATGAAGTGGATTTTAACTATATATACTATATTTTTATTTAGTTTTGAATTGATTAATTGCGTTAATCGTAAATTCTGATAAAACCAATTCTCCAGAAATTTTGGCACGTTCTATTAATAATTCATCCCAATTTTCTGTTCCTTCCCATGATACTCGTTTCAAATTTTTCATAGCATCAGGACTTGATTTTGCTAATTTTTCTGCTAAAATCTGAATTGATTCGTCCATTTCTACTGCATTTGCAAAAACTTCGGTATACAAACCTTTCTCTTTTGCCCATTGTGCCGATTGAAATTCTGTTGCATTAATTGCCATTTGTGTAAAAGCAGAATTTCCTACTTTACGCTCTACAGCTGGCCCGACAACAAAAGGTCCGATACCAACGGCTAATTCAGAAAGTTTTACAGAAGCAAATTCTGTTGCAAATGTATAATCCGCAGCAGAAGCAATACCAACACCTCCACCTACAGCTTTTCCTTGAATACGAGCTAAGACAAATTTCGGTGCTTTACGCATTGCATTTATTACGGCTGCAAATCCAGAAAAGAATTCTAAACCAGTTTCGCGATCTTTGATTGATATTAATTCGTCAAAAGAAGCTCCAGCACAAAATGTTTTTTCTCCAGCACTTTTCAGAACGATAACTTTTACAGTATCATCGTTTCCTAATTTTTCTATTTCTGCAGCTAAATTTCTTAACTGAACTCCTGGCATTGAATTACTTTGTGGATGATAAAACTCTATTGTTCCAATTCCGTTTTGTAATTCAGATTTTACATAATAATCCATATTAATTTGATAATTTATAAATGTGGTAATGAGCAAATTTAAATAAATCATTCATTATTTGTTTAATATTTTAATCAATACAAACATTAATTAAAGAGATGCTTCGACAAGCTCTGCATGACAAGTTTTTAGCCTAAATCTGCATGAAACAAACTGAAGAATTCTATTAATCTTCTAATTAACAAATTGCCACATTATCACATTATTTTAATCTTGATTTAATTTTTTAACCATTGTCAAAATTGTTGCAATTGCTACAGTTTCGCCAGTTTCATCGTAAATATCAACCAACCAACGTACAATTCCTTTTGCCACATCTTCTTCGTCTTTTTTCTCTTGCGAGATTTTCTCTTTACATGTAAAACGAACTCCAATTGTAGCTCCTGGATAAACAGGTTTTACAAAACGACATTCATCTAAACCATAATTTAATAAAACTGGTCCTTTTTTTGCTTGAACAAATAAACCAGCCGCTTTAGATAAAATGTAATATCCATGTGCAACATTTCCTTCAAAAATAGTTCCTACTAAAGATGTTGCATCAACGTGCGCATAAAAATTATCGCCAGATAAAGCTGCAAATGCATTAATATCTGATTGTTGAATTGTATGTTTTGCCGTAATTAAGGTGTCACCAACTTTTATTTCTTCAAAATATTTTGCGAATGGATGTTTATCATCTTCAATATAATCTGCGCCGTATTGGTATTGTTGTGTAACCGT
>NZ_JAVXKG010000069.1:0-3397 GCF_036647415.1 Algoriella sp. | reverse complement strand
ACTCATTTTTATAATAATTAATTTTTAATCTGTCCAAACTTTTGGGTGCAGTCTAAATTTGATGAGGCATTTTGTCTATTTTTGATTTGAATTACATTCTTTCTGGCACGCCAATTCCTAATAATCTTAATGAAGATTGAATTGTATTCGCAACCCATTGTGATAAATAAAGACGGAAATTTTTCACGTTTTCATCTTCATTCTTCAAGATTGGATTATTTTGATAAAAAGAGTTAAATAATTTTACAATTTCGTACACATAATTCGCAATCAAAGCTGGGCTCATTTCTGTAGCCGCTTTTGCAATTGTATCTTCAAAATCATTTAAAGCACGAATAATTTCTTTTTCTGCTGCATTTAATTCAATCAATTCAAAATCAAATTCTTTTGGAGATTCTTTTCTTAATAAAGATTGGATACGCGCAAAAGTATATTGAATAAATGGTCCTGTATTTCCATTAAAATCTACTGATTCTTTCGGATCGAATAAGATACGTTTCTTCGGATCAACTTTCAAAATGTAATATTTTAAAGCTCCCATCGCGATTGTTTCGTACAATTCTGATTTTTCTTCATCCGATAAACCTTCTAATTTACCTAATTCTTCCGAAATTTCTTTTGCCGTATTATATACTTCTTGCATCAATTCGTCAGCATCTACAACGGTTCCTTCACGAGATTTCATTTTACCATTCGGTAAATCTACCATTCCGTAAGATAAATGATGTAGTGCATCTGCCCAAGAAAAACCTAATTTTTTCAGAATCAAGAATAAAACCTTGAAATGATAATCTTGTTCATTACCAACAACATAAGTTAATTCTTGCAACGATGGATTATTTTTGAAACGCTCTACCGCAGTTCCTAAATCTTGCGTCATATAAACCGATGTTCCGTCAGAACGTAAAACTAATTTTTCGTCCAAACCATCTTCAGTTAAATCAATCCAAACAGAACCATCTTCTCTTTTGTAAAAAACACCTTTATTTAAACCTTCTTCAACCAAATCTTTTCCTAAAATATAAGTGTTGGATTCGTATAAATATTCATCAAATTCTACACCAAGACGTTTGTATGTTTTTGCGAAACCTTCGTAAACCCAACCATTCATTTTATTCCATAAAGCAATAACTTCTGGCTCTTGTGCTTCCCATTGACGCAACATTTCTTGTGCTTCTAAAAAAATTGGCGCTTCTTTTTTGGCATCATCTTCCGATTTACCAGCTTCTACTAATTCTTTTATTTCACCACGATAATGTTTGTCAAATTCTACATAATATTTACCAACCAAATGATCGCCTTTCATTCCTGTAGATTCAGGAGTTTCTCCATTTCCAAATTTTTCCCAAGCAATCATCGATTTACAAATATGAATTCCACGGTCGTTAATAATTTGTGTTTTTATCACATTATTACCAGCTGCTTCTATTATTTGAGAAACCGAAAAACCTAATAAATTATTACGAACATGACCTAAATGCAAAGGTTTATTTGTATTTGGAGATGAATATTCGACCATTACTAATCGAGAATTTTCATCAACTTTTACAGTTCCGTAATTTTTATTTTGAGCATTTTGATTGAAATCTTGTAAGAAATCAATCATATTTAAACTCATATTCAAAAATCCTTTTACAACATTGAATGCTGTAATTTTATTATTTTCGACCAAATTTTCACCGATTTTTGTTCCGATGTCTTCTGGTTTACCTTTTAAAGTTCTAATTAATGGGAAAACAACTAATGTATAATCACCTTCAAACTCTTTCCTTGTAAACTGTATTTCAACAGATTCTGGCGTAATTTGATAGACATTTTGAATCGCGTCTAAAACGTTTTGTGTGATGTGTTGTTTTAAATTCATTTTTACCTGTTTATTAATCGAACTGCAAAAGTACAAAGTTTCAACGAATTTGAACGGATTGATAATTGAGTTTTTAAGAATTCAATTAGAAAACATATCTTTGCACAATGAAAGCTACATTCGCGGATTTCGAATTAACAAAACAATTGTATTCTTCTTTAGAAAAGATGAATATTACATCGCCTACACCCATTCAAGAAAAAACGTTCAAACCGATTCTTTCTGGGCGAGATATAATGGGAATTGCACAGACTGGTACGGGTAAAACATTGGCTTATCTTTTGCCTTTACTTAAGACGTATCAATATTCTAAAACACATCAACCAAAAATAGTTATTCTTGTTCCTACTCGCGAATTAGTGGTTCAGGTTACAGATATTTTACAAAATTTAGCGGAATTTATCAACGTTCGTATTTTGGGAATATATGGTGGTGTAAACATCAATACGCAAAAACTTGCGGTTTATAAAGGTGTTGACATTTTAGTTGGTACACCAGGACGTATTTTAGATTTAGCAATAGACAACGTACTTTCTTTCAAAGAAGCAAAGAAATTGGTTGTTGATGAGTTTGACGAAATGTTAAGTTTAGGTTTTAAAGCACAATTATCGCATTTATTTACGATGATGAGCGATAAACGTCAAAACATCTTATTTTCTGCAACGATGACAGATCAGGTAGATGATATGTTGGTAGAATATTTCAAAAATCCACTCGAAATTTCCTTGGCACGTTCGGGAACACCGTTAGAAAAAATTAAACAAATAGCGATTCCTGTTGTCAATTTCAATACAAAATTAAACCTACTTACACATCATTTAAGTGATAAAGCAAGTTTTGAGAAAGTATTAATTTTTGCAAATAATAAAAAACATGCTGATTTAATATTTGATCATATAAATGAAATTTATCCGGATGAATTTGGCGTAATTCACTCAAATAAATCACAAAACTTCCGTTTACGCACAATGGAATCTTTTAGTAATGATGAATTAAGAGGTATTATTACAACTGATATTATGGCGCGTGGTCTGGATATTCCTGATGTTACACACGTTATTAACTTCGAGATTCCTGAAGTTCCTGAACAATATATTCACCGTATTGGGCGTACAGGTCGTGCAGATAAAACGGGAGATTCTATCTCTTATTTTTCTGAAAAAGAAACTGATTCTATTGAAGCAATTGAAGCTTTGATGGAAAAAGATATTTTACAACAAGCATTTCCTACAGATGAAGTTATCATAAATCCTGTAAAACGTGAGTTTGAGAAAGATGTTGTAAAAATGAAAATGCTAACAACTGTAAAAGTTGAAGAGCGTGGAGCTTCATTTCACGAGAAAAAAGACAAGAACAAAAAGGTTAACTTAGGAGGTCCTACAAAACGTAAACCACCAAAATCTAAGCCTAAAAACCGTGGTCAACAAAAACAAAAAGCCCGTAAAAAAGGTAAATAAAATACAAAAGCGACTTGATTATAGACTGCACCCAAAAGTTTGGACAGATTAAAAATTAATTATTATAAAAATGAGT
>NZ_JAVXKG010000068.1:0-3974 GCF_036647415.1 Algoriella sp. | reverse complement strand
TCCAAACCTAACAAATGACTGTACCTTTTCTACTTTTTGGACTTCTGATTGGTGTTTTTCAAACTTTTATTCTGAAAGATATTTGGCGCGTTAACATTCGTCCAAAATGGTTAATAATAGTATTAACTCCTTTAATCATCATTATTACAGACTATTTTTTCGACGATCAAATTACGGCTTTTGTATTTTTCGGATCAATGGCTTCTATATTTTTATTAGCTATTTCTGGATTAATTTTTCAAAGTGGTGACGAATCTGATAGTGAAACTTCTTATTACCGAAATCGTAAAAGTTATGATGAAGTTGTAAGAGATATAAAACAACCTGTTTATCTTAATCCAATTTGGGGAATTGTGTACCAAATTTATGTTGTGGTAATGATTGTGATGTATATTTTTGTTCCGAAAGAAACCTATAATTCTGAAACTGGCTATAAATTAATCGAACAAGATTTGATTTTACAATTATTATCACTGTTCATATTTACTGGCTTATCAATTATCATACTACTATACAGGCATTTAGACGGGAATACAAACTATATACCTTCTATTTTTACAGAAAAAAGATTAATCGCAACGCCAAAAGAAAAACAAATCAATAAAGGAATTACATTCGCGATTACATTAATTTGTTTCATTATTTTCTGCAAATTTTGTTATGACAGAGGTATTTACACAATGCTACAAACAATCTTTCACTCATTTGATTCATCTACAATTCTTACAATAAATACTGCGGTTATTGCATTTATCATTTTCAATACAATAATCCTTATCATCAATCCTTCGCAAGTTGCCAAACGAAACATGTTACGCGTTGTAACGCTTATACGTTCAGCTTTTTTAAGTATTTTTATATCAGCTGCACTCGTTATTCCATTGATGATACTAGAAGATAAATTCGCTTATTTTAACATGAGTTCCGAGATAATTTTATTCTTAGGTTTTAATTTCGTTTTATTAATCAATGAAATTTCATTATTTGTAAAATATAGAAAAGGTTTATTGGATTAAAATATTAAATTAAATCACAGATTTTCCTTAAATTTACATCAAAGCTTTAAAATTTGACTCCAAAAGAAATTCTTTTTAATTATTGGAATTTTCCTGAATTTAAAACACCGCAAGAAGATATTATTCAAAGTGTTTTGAACAAAAAAGATACGCTCGCAATTTTACCTACTGGAGGAGGAAAATCGCTTTGTTTTCAGATTCCTGCAATTATGTTTGATGGATTAACATTGGTTATTTCGCCTTTGATTGCTTTAATGAAAGATCAAGTTCAAAATCTTCAATCCAAAGGAATTTCGACAACTTATATCACAAATGAAATCGATCAGAATACAATCGGAAAAATTTTAGATGATTGTCAAAACAATAAAATTAAACTACTGTATGTTTCGCCAGAACGATTACAAAGTCGTTTGTTTATAGAGCGTTTATCACAAATCAATATTAGTTTAATAGCAATTGACGAGGCGCATTGTGTATCCGAATGGGGACATGATTTTAGACCTGCTTATCATAAAATTTCAAAATTAAGAACAATTTTTCCTGAAGTTCCATTATTGGCGTTAACAGCGACAGCAACGAATAAAATTCAGCAAGAAATTCTAGAAAAATTAGAATTTAAAGAACCTCAAACGTTTAAATCTTCACTCAAAAGAGAAAATCTTTCATACAATGTTTATTTATCTTCGGATAAAAAGGGAGATTTAATTTATTATTTGAAAAAATATCCAGGTTCGAGTATTATTTTTGTCCGAAATAGAAAATTAACCTACGAAATCTCTAATTTTTTAATTGAAAATGGTTTTGATGCCGATTTTTTTCATGCAAAATTAACCAAAGACGAAAAAGAGCAAAAACAACGAGATTGGACCTTGAGTAATTCTCAGATTATGGTTTCGACAAATGCGTTTGGAATGGGAATCGACAAACCCAATGTACGAACGGTTTTTCACATCGATTTACCATCGAGTATAGAATCTTATTACCAGGAAGTTGGGCGCGCTGGACGAGATGAAGAGAAAGCTTTCGGAATTTATTTGTACAATCCTGACGATCGTATACAGTCCGAAAATATTTTCAAAGCAAATTTGCCATCACAACAAGATTTTATTAAAATTTCGAACTGTTTATTCAGTCAATTGCAATTGGCGGAAGGCGAATTAACGGAAATGAGTTATCAATTAGATTTACCAAAATTCGCCGATCAGTTTAATTTGAATCTGAAAATGGTTGTTCAATTTTTAGATTTTCTGAATACAAAAGAAATCATTCAACAAAAAAATTACACGCAAAATAGTACCATCAGAATTTTAGTTTCTCCACATACAATAAATCTTAACGAGAATAAAATATTTGATTATTTACAACGTCATTATTCGGGTATATATACGCACAATAAAGAGGTTTCGGAAAGTAGAATGGCGTTCGATTTACATATAAGTATCGGTGATATTAGAAATTCTTTACACGAATATTCTAAAAATGGAATGATAGATTATTCGGATAGATTTTTAGCTCGATTTAGATTTCTGGTTCCGCGAAATTCATCAACATTTAAAAATAAATTGTGGAAAGATTTTGAAGCAATTCAAATCAATAATTGGAATCGTTTGCAAGCTATGATCTATTATGCAGAACAAAATACAGTTTGCAGAGAGCGTTTGTTATTTGGTTATTTTAATCAAAAAATGTCCGAAGATTGTCATAAATGTGATGTTTGTCTTTCCAAGAAAAAAACGGAAGAAATTAATTCATCAGAAATTTTAGCGTTTTTGAAAGAAGGAGAAAAAACACAAACCGAAATTCTTTCAAAATTCATAAATTCGCCAAAAGAAAAAATCATCAGCGAATTACAATATTTGATTGATGAAATACAGGTTCAGCCGATTGGTTTGGACGCTTATAAACTAATACAATAAAGAAAATGCGAGTAGTTTTTATGGGAACGCCCGAGTTTGCGGCGACTTCTCTTCACGAAATAAATACAAATAGTCATCATGAAATTGTCGGAGTTGTAACTGTGCCAGATAAACCGTCTGGTAGAGGACAAAAAATGAATATTTCTGATGTAAAAAAATATGCTGTTGAACATAATTTACCATTAGCTCAACCAGAAAAATTACGCGACGAAGATTTTATCGAAACCTTGAAAAATTGGAATGCAGACGTTTTTGTAGTTGTTGCTTTTCGTATGTTGCCACAAGCAGTTTGGTCTATTCCTACAAAAGGAACTTTTAATTTACATGGTTCACTTTTACCACAATATCGCGGTGCGGCGCCAATTAATTGGGCTGTAATGAATGGCGAAAAAGAAACAGGTGTAACCACTTTTTTGATTGATGAGAAAATTGATACAGGAAATATCTTAATTTCTGATAAAGTAGCAATTGGCGAAAATGATAATGTTGGTGTTATTCACGATCAATTGATGCATATTGGTGCAAAATTAGTCGTAAAAACATTAGATGGATTAGAAAATGATTCATTAAAACCGCATCCACAAGACGAAACAAAGGAATTGAAACATGCCCCAAAGATTTACAAAGAAGATTGTAAAATAGATTGGAACGATTCTATTGATAAAATTCACAATAAAATTCGTGGTCTTTCGCCCTATCCTTGTGCTTGGACAACGTATGGAAAAGACGATAATTATAAAACCTTGAAAATATACAGTGGTTTAAAATCTGATTTGGATATTGAAGCAATTAATTTTCAATTGATTCTACAAAAAAATAATTTATATGTAAAATTACCACAAGGTTTATATGAAATTTTAGAATTGCAACCAGAAGGTAAACGAAGAATGTCGGCAAAAGACTTTGTCAACGGACACTTAAACGAAGGTGATATTTTTATTAAATAAATACTGATTTACTGATTTAAGACATTAAATTCTTAAAATTTTGATTTTTTTTTGAAATTTTATGCCTTGAAACTTGCACAAATAAAGGTAAAGAG
>NZ_JAVXKG010000067.1:0-4592 GCF_036647415.1 Algoriella sp. | reverse complement strand
GTGCATACCTACGCCATATTCATCAGATAACATTTGTCTTGTAACATCGCCTGGTTTAGGTTTACCATTTCTTCCATAAGTGTATTTACTTCTTATTTCTAAAACTATTTCATCCGTTAAATTAGTTGCAGGATTTTTCTCGCCTTTACAACTTTTATTTCCAAATTTATGTGCATGAATCATATTTTCAGACCTTGTGACCCATTCTAAGTTTGAAAGCCTGTTATCAGCGGGTTTTGAATTTATATGGTTAACTTGTGGTTTATTTTCAGGATTTGGTATAAAAGTAATTGCAACTAATCGGTGGACTTTAATAGTATGAACCTTACCATCTGAATCACGTTTTAACATAGTACGCCAATATCCATTTGGATCTAATGCAGGTTTCATAATAGCGGTTCTACCGCATCCAAATTGATTAAATGTTTTTATCCTTCCCATATTTGATATTTCATAAAGTGAATATCCTGGAATGCGTTTCCAAATTTCATTTGGTAAGTCTTGTAAATTATCCATTTTAATATTTTTTTTGTCTATACTCTTGTAAATCGCTTAAGAAAGGTGTTCCTTGCCCGTCCATTGTTATTGTAAAGTCGTCAAAATCTCTACCTCTTGTTAAGAATGCAGAAACAATACTTTCATCTTTGTTATTTTCATTCTTTTGAATTTTAATAATAGTTTCGCAAAGGTTAAGTAAATTAGTTCCTAAATGACCTCTTGGCTTAATTACTCCACCTGAAGCGTTTTCATGCAAAATCATTAATATATGGACGTTAAATGTAGCTTTAATTGATAATAACCATTCAGTAAGGTCTGCGGATTCATCAACACTATTAAAGTCTCTTAAAAAGTGAACAATATTATCTAAAATCAATATTCCGCAATCAGGATTTTCAGAAAGATGTTTTTCTACTAATAACCTTTTTTGTTCTTTTTTAGTACCTACCATTGAATAATAATCAACATTACGACCTGTTAGGTATTTTAAAACTTTTGTCATTTTCCAACATCTATAACGGTCTTGCTCCGTATCAACTATTGTTACATTATTCCGATGATATGTTGATTTCATTTTTTCATTTTGCCCTTTTAAAATTGCTTGGCAAATTGATTTTATTAATGTTGATTTACGGCTTTTAGCAGGTCCGAAAATTAATGATAAATTTTCTTCTGTAAATATTGGAACATCATAACCGTTTTGAGTTATTGATAGTATCGGAATCGGTTCTGCAATTTCAATACTAGGATCAATAATAAAAGAATCAAGATTTATATCTTCTTTTATAATTTCATTGTTAGGCAAATCAAATATTAACTTTTCCATCACATCAATGTTTTTATTTTTTCAAAATCTTCTTTTGCCGTAATTAATGCTTTTTCTAAAATTTCTTTTACCTCTTCATATCGTATTTTTTCATCTTTCGGAATAGGTATTTTTTGCTGATGTGTAATTTTCAATATTGAATAAATGCCATGTTTCTCCCAAACATCGTTTTTAATTTCTTGTTTGTATAATTCTTGATCTTGATACACTCTTTCGTATTCTTGGTAAATCCAAAGTTCATGAACTATTTTTTTAATGATATAATCTTTGCAATCTAACCGTTTTGATAAGTTTTCTAAAACACGTAATGGATTGTTTATTCCTAATGGATATTTAGCCGTCTTATTTGCTATTTTTAGCTTGTTATTTTCATTTTCTATACTGTACTGCCAAAAAATAAAATAAAGCAATAAAGCGTCCTCTAAATCGGTATTTCGTTTTTTCTCAAATTCTACTAATTTGTTTACGGCTTCAATGTCTTGTTGATTAACTTTAATTGTGCCATTTGTTTTTATAGCGTATGAAAATCTATTATGGAAATATTTAATTGCATTCATTGGAATATTTTTTAAAGTCATTTATTGATTTTTCAACTAATCGTCCGAACATTTCGTCTTTTTCTATTTTGTCGTTTACTTCATCAGCTATTTTGTCAAGCCTATATTCTCCTTTGTTGTTTGTATCTCTTAAACCTCCAACACTCTTAACTGTTTTAAACCAAAAATCTCTAAAACCAGGATCTTTACTTTGGCATTTTTGAAAGTATTTATAAACAGCTATCAACCTTTCGATTTTTTGTTTATCAACTTCTATAATTAGCCTTATTGTTTCGTACCAGTTTACCAACTTAGCTTTTTTAATTGTAACATTGTTTGGATTTTCTTCTTTCCACATTTCCCAAAATTTATAAGCGATATGGAAATACTGTTTGTTGAATTCAAATGAAGAATAGAACGATTTGAAATTTTTAATTTCAAATAAAAGAGCATTATTATATTTATCTTTTATATTATCATTGTTATTATCTTTATCTTTAGGGGTTATTTGGGTTTTATAAAAACCCATTGGGTTATTTGGGTTTATTTGGGTTTTTGGAGGTCTACCTCCTTTTGCTCCGTTTATCTGATTGGCTTTCACTGTTTTATTAATATATTTTTCTTTCATATTGTCTAACTGTGATTTAACAAAATTCCAAATAGGCTTAACATAATCATTATTACATTCTTGTTCTGATTGATATTCGTAAGCTGTAAATAGTTCCCAAAAATATAATTGGTTTTCAGATGAAAGCGATTGAATCAATAATTTCCAATCTTTTAAAAATATAACTGAATTATCGTCTTTTGCCATAGTTAAAAATCTTTACAATTTAAAGCCAAAAATTATATCTTAATTAGAATAGTTCCATTAACTGTTACTGTGTTAATTTTACCTTCTTTTATGAGTTTATTCACATAAGGAACTGATTTGCAAATTTTTTTCGCATATTCAGTTTGTGTATATAAATCTAATCTTATTTCTTTTTTCATAAGTTAACTTTTTTAACTTTTTTAGTTTAATAAAAGCGGTATTTTTCAACCGCTATTCTGATACAATATTACGTCTTTATTTTTAATTACGCAAGGATAATTTTTTATTTTTTCTTTCTTTCTCGTTGTCGAGTTCTAAAATACGACCTTCATAAATAAGTTCATCAATGTAGATATTTATTTCAGGCGTTGTTAAAAAGTATTTTGGCTTATTGAATGATGATGAAACTTGAGGCGCTTTAAAATAATCACATCCGTTATCTTCCATTTTAGCCTTGCAAATATCCAATATATGCTGTTTCTCTAACTCAATCATTTCAGGCGTCCTATCAGCCTTTATTTTCTTTACATGAAAGTAAATCGTATCAATCTTACATTTGAATAATGATTTAACATCGGAATAACTTTTGCCTAAAAAATACTGCTCTAAAAAATCTTCTGTTTTGTAAATTCGTCTTCTTTCAAATTCAATTCCTAACTGTGTTTTTCTGTTACGAATTGCCTGGTTAACTTGGTGTGCTTGTAAATTTAATTCAGCGCAAATTTCTTTGACTGATTTTTTCTTTTCGTAAAGTGAATAAACTTTTGAGGCGACAGAATAAGGATTAAACACTTTTTCTTTTCTCTTGTCTACCGCTACTTTTACATATCGTGGCTTAGGCTCTTTTTTAGGCTTAAAAACAACCTTTTTAACTGCTTTTTTCTTCTTTGTCTTGTCAATGGTTGGCGCAACAAATTTAACAGCTTTAACAGGCTTTTCTTTCTTTTCTTTTTTGCCGTATAGCTTTGTAAATTCTTTGCTACGTGGGTCAATCGATTCTTTTTTAAAAACACGCAATCTTAATATGGGGTCGTAAGTTGATAAAACTTCTTTAGTGCCTTTGTTTAGTTCTTTATAGCCCGCTACTACTTCACGGGCTTTTATTACTTCTTGGTTTATTGTGGTACTCATGTTAAATGTTAAAATTTAATTCTTCAGGTTTTGATTTGTAAAACCTTTTTGGAGTTTCTTTCAAGTTCATTATAGCTTGTTTAAAGTAACTATCTTTTAATTCAATGCCAATTGCTTTACGACCTAAAGAAACAGGACTATAAACCTCGCTACCTACTCCCATAAAAGGAGTTAAAACAACTTCTCCCGGATTGGAATATAATTCTACAATTCTATCAATTACATCTAATTGTAGAGGGTGTACGTGTTTTTCGTCATCTGGGTCTTTTCCATCTCTGAAAGGAAGAACGTTATCAATTCTAATATCATCCCAAACACTTGATGCATAACGTTGCCAAATATAATGACTTAATTTATTTGTTTTTGGATCGGTTGCGTTGTCGTACTTTTCATTAAGATATGACCATAATTGACTTTCATTTAATTTAGAATCATTTGCGTTATTCCAAGCTCGTAAAATATTTGGTAAAATTGGAGTTTCACCAAAATAATGCTTTAAACCGTGTTCGTGAGTTACAGGAACTTTATTTTCTCCTTTTTTAGTAAAAATTAAAACATAATCAGGCATTGCGGTAAAACATTTTGTTGAATCCTCAACAATAAATTTATGCATTAAAGATTGTACCATTGTACGCATTCTTACTTTTAATGGCTCTTTCCAAATTGTAATCCTATTTCTGTATTCAAATCCGTACTTTTCGTGAATCCTAATTATTTCGTGAGGAAAATCCCAAAGTCGGCAGGTATTATCAAAAACATCAGTACAATGTACTGCGTTTATTCTTCC
>NZ_JAVXKG010000066.1:0-4779 GCF_036647415.1 Algoriella sp. | reverse complement strand
GCAATAGGTGGAAATTATTACAACCTGCTTAAAGAAATAGTAGATATTACAAAATTTTCTAAAGACGAAGTAGCAAAAAATATTATGGACAAAGTGAGCTATTTTGAGCAAGAACATAAAATTAAATTTGACTAAAAACTACCGCTAAAAAAGATTTGTAATAGTGGGGAGAAACTGCAAAGGTCAACATTTATGCATCCATTTCCGCCACATCGCCAAGCTGTAAACCGTTATCTAAAATTTCACAAAAACTCTCGACAAATGAAATATTTTTTATTCTTTTTCATCAGTATCACATCATATTCTCAAGAAAAAGCAGATATTTTCATAAAAAACTTAAAAAATGATTACTTAGAAATCACAATTAAAAACTTTAATTTAAATTCAGAATTTTTCTGGGAAAACGAATTTAAACACAATTATGACTTCTATCTTTATGAAGATTATGAAAAGACAGAAGAATTAAATAAGTTTAATGAAAATAAATTTTATATATTAATCCAATACTATAAGAAAAAACCAAAATTAAATTTCTATTCAATTTCAAATGAAGTTTTTGAACACACCAATGCTTATCAAAATATTGAATCTTTTTCCAATAATACTTTTAAACTTCCATTAGAACAATATACAGCATCTTATAATTATGAAAATTATCATAAAATAGGGACTAGATTTTTCAATTATATTGAATTACAAAAAAATGCAAATTATAATGTTAAAGTTTATTATAAATATAGAGTAAACAATAAGCAAAAAATTCTTATATCCAATTCAATAAATATTGAAACTTGATATCGTTCAAATAAAAACTGCAGCTAACATAAGTTTTACAAAAGCGTTGCTGAACGGCTTCGATTGGGCACTTGTGCAAAAAATCTCCACCTTCGGCAATACCCAAACCGTTATATACAATTATAAAGACGACATAGTGCAAACAGACTTCACCAAAATATTGCTTGACTTCAAATCAATTCCTCGACATAAGCGGACAAAGACGTTTATGGAAATTTCTGGCTATCCACATTACGAAAATGTGTGTAGTAACATTTTGAAATTTTATCTCGACCCAACAAATGAACACGGTCTAAAAGATTTGGTTCTAAACTCTTTGTTACATCTCATTGACAAAGACTTTCAGTTTGACATTGACTTTGAACAAATAGAGGTTTACAGAGAGTATAGAACTATAAATGACAATAGGCTCGACTTAGTAATATTGACTGAAAATTACACAATTGGTATAGAAAATAAAATATTTCATCATTTGCATAATGACCTAGCTGATTACAAGAACACAGTAAAATCATTATGTTACAATTCTAGAAAGTCTATTTGTATAGTATTGTCGATGAACAAATTGACATCAAACGAAGACGTAGAAAAAATAAATGCAAATGATTTTGTGAACGTAACTTATGAGCAGGTTTTTCAAAACGTAAAACAAAATATTGGTGGACATTTAAATATTTCAAATATCAGTTACATAAACCACTTGACCGACTTCATTAAATCAATTGAAAATCTTACACCTAAAACAATGGAAAATAAGGCGCTTTGGACATTTTTTAAAACCAATTCAGAGATAATACAAGAATTGACAAACAGTTTTAATGAATACAAAAATTTACTTTTTCAGAAAATTCATCAACTTAATGATGCCATTTCCAAAGAGGAGTTTGCTCCTTTAGCAGATAAACAATGGATTTATAAAGGTTCATCTTTATTGGTTTTAGTCCACGACTATACAGTTAACTCACAATATAAATTAGCAGTAGACACAACGATTGATGTTAATGGTTGGCAAATTCAACTTTTTGGCCGAAATAGTAAGTCATCTGACTTCATATTTAATGTAATGTGTAAGGATAATAATTTTTTGCCCAAGCCTTTTGAAAATTATGAAAGAGGTGAAAGACTTATTTATCAAAGGTTTGACACCGATATCGACATTTCAACTGTAGCAAAAACATTGACGGACCTACTGACAAGAATTGAGAATTATAAAAAACGTACAGACGAAAATAACGGCATATAACAATGTAATAACAAAAGCAACGCTGAACGGCTTCGATTGGGCATTTGTACAAGTTTCAACTTTCGTACTTCGAAACCAAACTAAGAGTAACCGCAATAACAAGCAATTAGAAAACTATAAATAGACCTTTAAAATTAACGACAAACATGGCGAATCAATATTTACTTCACGGAAAATTAACCGCAAAAGCAGGACAAAGAAATGAACTTGCAAATATCTTATTGAAAGCATCTGAGCTTGTATCAACTGCAAAGAGCTGTAAATTATATGCTATAAGTAAGGACGAGAATGACACAAATGCTGTTTACGTTACAGAAATTTGGGATAGCAAAGAAGACCACGACAACTCATTAAAAGTGGAAGGAGTAAGAGAATTAATAATGTCTGCAATGCCAATATTAGACGGGCAACCCACAAAAGGGCAAGAACTTGAAATTTTAGGAGGAACGGGAATATAAAAACCTGCCAACTGCTAATAAGGAATTTCAAAATACTCGCTAAAAATGAAAATTAACACACACACAATAGTATTTTCAATGTTACTAATTTGTTTTTATAGCTGTAGTTTTGACAAACAAGGACAATGGGATATTTCAGAATTATATGCACAAAAAATTGAAGGGACTTCAAAAATTCTTTATAAATATGATGCTTGGGGTGGACGTGATTCACATGCTTATGGTTTTGTTATTTTAGACTCAACAGAAATATTTAAAATTGACCTCAAAAATACATTGCCTTTTTATAAACTTTCTGACATTCCTAATAAAAATAAAATAGAAGGTATTAGTCACGAATGCTATAATTCTTGCGAAGAAGAATATTATAAATCAAAGCCGATTTATAAACCAATGAAGATCAACAAATTTCAATCAAATAACATTAATATTGAAAATATAATCTACCAGTATCGTGGGTATTCAGAAAAAGATGGTGGATTAGAAAGTTATGTTATTGAAAAGTTTATTGAAACTAAAGATAGCTTGTTCTTTTACAACTTAAATGATGTAGAAAGTATGAATGGAATTCATCTTGATGAATTAAAAGTAAAAAAAGGGGAAGTTTATCTTCAACTCAACAATAATAAGGAAATTCAAAAAATTATTGTTGAGCAAATAAGTTTAGATCCTATCACAAAGGAATTTATAGATGGAAGAACTTGCTTTTTAACTCCAAAAAATAAAACATTCGCAAATGAATTTTCACAAAGAGGAATCTTTCGAAAAATAAAAATAACAAAATAATACTTCACATAACAAGGGTTTTGCAATAGTCGAGCGAAACTGCAAATTTCAACATATGTTTTTCGATTAAACTTTTGATTTGCGCTTCGATTGCCCCACCATCGTAAAGCCCCAAAACTTTAACTGTAATTTAAAAAAAATGATGAAAACAACTATTACATTATTAATTTCGTTTGTAACAATTAATATTTTTTCACAAAGTAATAAATTAAATGGAACTTGGATATTAGATAAATTTATTTTTTCTGATGGAAAACCAATAGAGGTAAATGATAAAGACTTTTCAACTTATGCTCAATATGATTTTTATAATAATAAAATGAAAATTGATGGAATTGAAATACCTATTACAATAACATCAAATGTAATACAAACAAGTGCCACTAAAATTGAATATGGATTTAATGATAAATACCTTTTTTAAAAATTTCAAGGAGATAATAAAATTGCTTGCCTTCTTAAACCTGAAACATTTCTTGAATTATATCCAGAGTTCCAGCCAAAACAAATAGAATATGGCAACATTTCTGTTTATCTCGAGAATTCAATTGTAAAACCTACATTTATATATAAAGGAGGTTTTAATTCTTATTTAGCAAATATAGTTTCAAATTACGAAGATTTTCCAAAGACCCGAAATTATTTCAGTGCACAATTTATCTTAACAAAAGACTCAAAAATAAAGGATATAAAAATAATTAACAATATCTCTGAGGATTTTGATAAAAAAGCAATACAAGCAATTTTGGATAGTGAAAAATATTTCAAGAATACAACAGGTAAAGATTTTTTAATCAATCGAAGTTTTTCGATGATAATAGAAGATAACAATCAAAAAAACAGAATTGAAAAACAAATTGATCAAATTGAAAAAAAAGGATTGGAATATTTTAACAATAATGATTTCGAAAATGCAATAAAAGTTTATGAAAAACTAAAAACAATTAATGATGGTGGATCAAATAATACAATAACGAAAATATCTTACATAAAATTAGGAATTTCATATTTAGCAATTAACAAAATTGCGGAAGCTTGCGAAAGTTTTAAAAAAGCAGGAGATCTAACAGATTTTAGCGTAAGAAATTATTTGATCAATTTCTGTTCAAAAAAATAATAAAAGAAAATTTGGCTAACATCGGTTTGGCGCAATGGCGAGCTAAGGCTAAAATTTAAAGTTGGGGCTTTTGCTTACTGTGTCTTTTCACTTCAATTTCCGCCACTGACGTCCAGCCCTGAAACATTAGCAGAAAAATTTGACAAGGAAATCATTATAGAAAAGAGGTTAATTTACACCTAATACTATTTATCTCTATTGTACAAATGGATACGGAAAAACGAACCTTAATTATAGCTTTTTAGAAACCAAACTAAGAGTAACCGCAATAACAAGCAATTACAAAACTATAAATAGACCTTTAAAATTAACGACAAACATGGCAAACCAATATTTACTTCACGGAAAATTAACCGCAAAAGCAGGACAAAGAAATGAAC
>NZ_JAVXKG010000065.1:0-5545 GCF_036647415.1 Algoriella sp. | reverse complement strand
GTCCACCAATTTGATTGCGTAATTCTTGTATTGCAAAAATCTTAGCATCGCGGGCATAAAAAGATTTATGAACCAACAGTCCACTTGGTTTGTTAATTGCAATAATGTATTCGTCTTGGTAAAGAATTTCTAACATTTGGCAAAAATAAAAAGAGATTCTAATTAGAATCTCTTTTTTATGAATATTATTTGAAAATCGTTTAATTTACCGCTTTAAAAAATGAGGGTGAATTTCCATAAATGGCAGTTTTACCATCCCATTTTTCAATAAATTGTTGTTGAATTAATAATTGATTTAATGAAACTTTTCTTAATTCATTTGCTCTCGCTTCCGCTTCTGCCTGCACTAATAATTTTTTTGCATTAGCTTCTGCAACTTTCAACTCGTTTTCTACTCTTTGCGCCTCTTGTATCGCTGCATTTTTTGCATTAATTGCTTTAGTGATTGCTTCTGGATATTGAATACCACTTGTTAATTGTTCTAAAATAAAACCTTCTTTTTTCAAAAAAGAATTCATTTTATCCTGTACTCCATTCTCAAAAGCCTCTCTACTGCTAATTATCTGGTCTGTTGTATATTTATTAAACTCGATACGGTAAACATCTTTTATATGATTAACCAATGTATTTTGTAAAACTTCATTAATTCCACGTCTGTATTTCTTGAAAATTTTAGGCGATTGACCATCAATTACTTTCAATGAAATGGTAGGATCTACCGAAAAAACCGAACCATCTTTTGCGTTCACTGTAAATGCTTCGTAATTTACTGTTTGTACGTAAGTCGGAATTTCAAAAACTTGCTCTGTTAGTGGATTGTACCAAACTCTACCTGTAACCAAAGCGACGTCTTGTACACCTTTGTCTGATCCATACATTTTTACCAACAAACCTTCGTGTCCAGCATCAATTCGTTCTGTACAAAGCAATGCAGCTATAAATAAAACGAAAGCGACTGTTCCTCCTGCTATTAATTTAATTAGATTTTTATTCATTTGTAAAATAGATTTTTTTGAAAATAATTAGGGTAACAAAAATTAAAAGACTTAATAATAACACGCCAAAAATCACGTGAAGTGTATTAGGTTCGCTGATTAATCCAAAAATATATTGAATGGCAAACAAAATAAACACAAGCCAAATTGGTACAAATGCAATTTTTAGAATTGTTTTATTAGACATAATTTTTTTACTTTTGTTAAAATTATCATAAATAAATTTAATTTATAATAAGCTATGTCATTGTAAATATTATTTATTATTCTTATCTTTAAAAGATGAAGTTTAATTAAGATGAAGAAAGGTTTAATTATAGGAAAAGGATGGCTCGGAAGTCGATTAGAATTTTATCTTGAGAAAAACTACACCATCTCAACAACTAAAAGAAATTCGAATGCTGATAATTGTTATTCTATAGATTTTAACAACTATAATTCTCAAAAATTAACTAAAAATTACGATTTTATAATTGTGACAATTCCTTTCGGAAGAAGAAATTCTATTGAAGAATTAAACCTAAGATTTAATCATTTGATTGAGTTTTTAGAAGGTTATAAAGGTCAACTAATTTTATTAAGTTCTACAGCTATTTATCCTGAAATTAATGAGGAAATTACTGAGGAAAGTATTTCAATTAAAAATTTAATTAATCCATATTATTTTATTGAAAATCAATTAAAAGTAAAATACAATCAATTAGTTATTTTACGTTTAGGTGGATTAATGGGCGATGATCGCTACTTATCGAAATATTTAAATTTGGACAATCAAAATTTGAATCAAATGGTTAATCATATTCATTATTTGGACGTTATTAATTTGATTCAAAAAATCATCATTTCTACTAAAAATAATGAAATTTACAATATCATTGCACCAGAACATCCTACAAAAAGAGAAGTTTTAGAATTTCAACTAAAAGGCAAAATTAATCAACCAAAATCTAAAGTTGGAAAAGTGATTTTATCTACTAAAATTCAAAAAGAATTTGATTATGAATTTCTATTTCCAAACCCAATTTATTTTAACAAAAAAGATTAACGTCTATTTTTTCTTTCTTTTGCCTTAAATACAAAGTAAAAAATTACTATTGCTAAAACTGTGATTAATATTGTGTCCCAGTTTTCTTTAATAATTGATAATACGTTTTCCATTATTGTTTTTTCTTAAATGATAAAATTAACAAAAAAAGCCACTCTTACGAGCAGCTTTTCTTAAATTTATCTTGAATCTATTGATTAAGCATGAATTGCACGATTTGCAGTTGCAGCCAAGGCAGCTTCTTTTATCGCTTCTGAGAATGTTGGATGTGCATGTGACATTCTTGAAATATCTTCTGCAGACGCACGGAATTCCATTGCTGTAACGCCTTCTGCAATAAGATCTGCAGCACGAGCACCAATAATATGAACTCCTAAAACTTCGTCTGTATTTTTGTCTGCTAAAATTTTAGCAAAACCATCTGTATCCATAGATGCACGAGCGCGACCTAAAGCTTTGAATGGGAAAGAACCTACTTTGTATTCTACTCCTTCTTCTTTTAATTGCTCTTCTGTTTTCCCTACTCCTGCAACTTCTGGCCAAGTATATACAACACCAGGAATTAAGTTATAGTTGATATGAGGTTTTTGACCTGCTAATTGTTCTGCAACTAAAGTACCTTCTTCTTCGGCTTTGTGTGCTAACATTGCACCAGCAACAACGTCACCAATTGCATAAATGTTAGAAACATTTGTTTGTAAGTGACCGTTTGTTTTGATACGACCTCTTTCATCAACTTCTACTCCAACAGTATCTAAACCTAAAGAACCAGTAAATGCACGACGACCAACTGCTACTAATGCATAATCACCGTTGATTTCTACTTCTTCACCTTTTTTGTTTGTTGCTTTTAATGTAACATCATTTCCGTTGTTAACAACAGAAGTTACACCTGTAGAAGTGTAGAATTTCATTCCTTGTTTTTTCAATACTTTTGTCAATTCTTTAGACAAAGCACCGTCCATTCCTGGAATTACACGATCTGCATATTCTACAACAGTTACTTGAGAACCTAAACGTAAGTAAACAGAACCTAATTCTAAACCAATTACTCCACCACCAATTACAATTAAATGTGAAGGTACTTCTGGTAAAGCTAATGCTTCTGTAGAAGTAATAATTCTTGTACCATCTGTTGGTGCGAAAGGTAATTCTGAAGAAACTGATCCAGTTGCAATAATTGTATTTTTTGCTTCGATTTCTTGTGTAGAACCATCTGCAGCAGTTACAATAATATGAGTAGCATCTTTGAATGCTCCTGTACCTTTTAAAACATCGATGTTATTTTTACCCATTAAGTATTCGATACCCGCAACGTTAGTGTCAATAACACCTTGTTTACGAGCAATCATTTGAGTAAAGTTAACTTTTGGCGTATCGATATCGATTCCGTGCTCTTTAAAGTGAGTAACAGCATCGTAATAGTGGTGAGAAGAATCTAATAACGCTTTTGATGGGATACATCCAACATTAAGACATGTACCTCCTAAAGCTTGTTTTTCGATAATTGCAGTTTTAAATCCTAATTGTGCACAACGTATTGCTGCCACATATCCACCAGGTCCTGCACCTATTACGGCTACATCATAAGAACTCATATAGTTTTATTTTGATATTATTAAATATTTACTCTACAAATATAATTATAATCGTATTGATTCTTGTTATAAAAAAGTAATGAATTTTATCAACTTAAATTTTTAAAATAACATCTACAAATGTTTTCATTCTATATTCTTTCATCATACCCAACTGCTGTTGAAAAATAGGTTAATTAAACCAATTGATATATTTAATTTCCGTACTCATTAGTCTTATTGTTATAAAAATTCTATCCATTCTTCTAATAACTGTTTTAAATTTATCAAGGATATTTGATGCTTAAAAATTCCGCCACCATCATATACAATTGCATTATTTGCAGAAAATTCAATCCAAGTACTAGAATTCTGGTCAAATAGATAGTCTTCTTCATCATTTGTACCGACAATAGCATGCTCAATTTCTTCTAATAAAGTCTCAGCTTCATTATTGGACGCAGTTTGTAATAGATGGGACAATATTATTGAACCTTCTATATTAGTATTTCCATCACAAGAATAAAAAATACTATTATCATTGTTTCTAATTTTTGAAAATCGTAAACTATATTTTTCTTTTATAGCCATTTCTGATTATTTTAGGATTAATTTGAAATATATTAAATAATCTGTCTTTATTGAATTCTTCCTTTCTTGACATAAATTTCTTTGTCTATTTCAAAGTCACAAAATTTTTATTTCCTAATCTGATTTGATATTTATTAATTAAATTCTGATTCATATTTTACTTTATACATTCTTTCCAAGATAATAATATTTCTTTCCAATCTTCAAGTGGTATAATTTGCCTACTTTCATAAAGGGCTGGATATTGTCTGATTTCAAAATGTGTAGGAGTAATTAATGCATACCAATAATCTTCCATTCTAGAAGTTAAACTCCCTCCCCAATCAGGATCTTCTATTTGATTAAAATTACCATCTATAGCTAATTGTATATCATCAATAAAATCCTGAACATCCTCTGGGTAACGATATATGTATATATATGCTTCTAAAGGTCCTTTAATGAAACCATCAAAAGGCTCATTAATTTTTCTCATTTTTAGACTATATTGTTGTAAAATTGCTGAATTCATTTTTTAAAAATAAGTTGATCAAATTAATTTTATGATAATAACTAAATTACAGAAGACATCTGAGGTTTATAAATTAATATCTTAAAAAGGATTTTGTCTGTTTTTTACTCTTTCTATTTTTCTGTTGACAAAATTTGATAATGTCGGAGTCACCTTATTTATCCAATTTGGTCTATCTGAAAGATCCTCGTAGCTTGCTTGATATACTGCTGGATCATCTCCTTCATCAAGGTACACAAACAAAAATTGGTCTCCTGCGTTATAGACATCTATTGCATAAAAAGGACGTGTAATAACACGGTTTTCTTCTTGCATATTTTCTCTTACAAAATCTTGTAATTCTTGTTGAGTATCATTTAACCCATAATCTAACACATAACAACGTTCTCCTGCTAAAAAGAGTAATTCTCGTAATGCTTTTGGAAATTGTTTCCATTATTATATTTTGTTTCTAGTTGTTTTATTTCTTCTTCTGATATAGGAACAATTGAAGAATTGATTAACTTCCCAAATTTAGTCGGGTTATTTTGTAATTCGATTAAGTACTGTATTTTCATAGTTGACTTATTATAAATTATTTAAGAATTTTGTTGTATTAGCATCTGGATGCGCTATCATTTTAATATCTATAATTTTTCCTTGTTGTTTGGCTAATTCTTTCAAATATACCAAATATCCTTGGCAGCTTTGGCAAGTGTAAAGGGTTGATTCCATTTCTATAACAAATAGATTACCTTTGTTCCAGTGATTTTCTAACAAATTAAAAAAACAAAAACCTCAGACAAAATCTGAAGTTTATTATTCTTATTCTATTTGTTGAAACTCT
>NZ_JAVXKG010000064.1:0-6218 GCF_036647415.1 Algoriella sp. | reverse complement strand
ATCTTCATAAATTCCATTAATCTGGCAATTATCAATAATATTTTTTATACTCTGAATTTCGTTTTTCCAAGTTGGTTTTATATCCCAAAAATCTTCTCCAGTAATTAAACTTAAATCCTCAAAAGCAACAATTTCATGTAATGGATTTACAACCAAAACAGGAATTCCTTTGTAACTATTTAAAACTCTAGTTTTTTCAAAACCACAAGTTTCATAAGCATTTATAGCAAAATCATTTTTGGTATTTACTTCTAAAAATATTTCATCAACACCTTCTTTTTTTAGTTTAGGAAAACTAAAATCTAACATTTGTTGTGTAATTTTATTTCCGCGTTTTTCTGGACAAACACCAGTTCCACCAATGTATGCGGTTTTTTTATCATCATACATGCGGATTCCGTACAATAAAAATCCTACTAATTTCCCATCAACTGTTGCACCAACAGAAAATTCTAAATCAATGTCTTCCATTATTAATTTTTTCTGAAATTGTTCTTCAGTTAAATTAATAGTAACATAATAATTTTGGTACGAAAGATTGTACAATGCTGATAAATCTTTTATATCAACACCAGTTAGCGAGTGTATTTCAATATTTGTTTGCATAGTTATTATTTGCAAGGCAAAAATATGACCAACATTTAATTTAATTCCAAAAAAAAACTTAAAATATTAAGAATTTTTGAATTTAGCTCTAATATGTAATTCCGAATTTGATAAATATGGAATACATTTTATATTATTGATTGAATAAATATACATAAAATTTATTTGACCATTAAAAATAATCTAATAAAATTTGTAATTAAAGAGTTTTTACCGATTTAACATAACCTTATCATTGAATTTTCTGAATAAAATTCTGTGTTTAGTAAATTTGCATACATTTTTAAAACTAAACTCAGAGAGAAGATAAATTTCTCCTCATTTGTTGAAATAATACGTCTTCTCTCTATTTTTTTCTCTTAAAAATGAACATTCTTCCCCATTTATAAAATAATAAATCTATTTGAGTGTAAAATGTACACTAAATAACATTATTACATCAATAATTTTTGCTCAATAATTATTTGTTCTGATGAAATATTGATAAAAATCAGTATTTTTTTGTGCGTATTTAATAAAGAAACAAAAGTTTATTAAAAAATGAATAACGAACATTTGTTAGTTTTTTTCTTTTATCTATTTTAGTGATTCAAAATTATCACAAAAAAAATGAGTAAAAATTTAACAAAACTGATCTGTTTAGGTCTGCTATGTGGTCATAGCTTTGTACTTGCTCAAATCAAAGCAGATACAATAGAGGCTATAAAAGAACCAATAGTTATTTCTCCACCTGCAGAAAATAATGACAAAGTAGACGTACAATTCTACGGATTTATCAGAAATGATATTTTTATGGATACGCGCCAGATGATTGGTGCAGGAGAAACTTTGGTTACACTTTATCCTAAAGATCGCTATTTAGATGTAAATGGAGCAGATATTAATGATGCTTCTAAATTTCACATGTTGTCTATTGTTTCTCGTGCAGGTGTCAATTTAAAAGGACCAGAATTATTAGGAGCAAAAACTTCGGGAATTTTAGAAGGAGAATTTTTTGGAGCAACTGAAGGAGGAATCAATGAATTTCGTTTACGACATGCTTATGTAATGCTAGATTGGAAAAAAACACAATTAGGAATTGGTCAATATTGGCATCCTTTTGTCGTTTTAGAAGCCTTACCAAATGTGGTAAATTATGGTACAGGAGCTCCTGTTTATGCTTTAAATAGAAATCCTCAAGTTCGTTTAACGCATAAGTTTACAGATAAACTTAAAGTAATTGCTGCTTTACACTCACAACGCGACTTTACTCCAAATACAGAACCTTTTAGGAATAGTGGAATGCCAGCAGCTCATTTGCAATTGCAATATAAATCGCAAATTTTTACAGCTGGAATTGCCGCACAATATGAAAATTTGAAACCTAAATTGGTTTCAGGTAATCCGCCAATAAAATCGAATGAACATGTAGAGAATGTATCATTTATGGCTTATTCTAAATTAAACACAAAACCTTTACAAGTAACTGTTGCTGGTTATTTAATGCAAGATGCTTCATCATTTGTACAATTAGGAGGAATAGTTGGTTATCAAGAAACACCGCAATCTGTAGAAGTCTATAAACCGATGAATACGCATAGTATGTGGATTGATATTCAACAAAATTCGAAAGGAAAATTTTCTGCAGGAATTTTTGCAGGATATATTAGAAATAATGGTGTTAAAAATCCGATAGAAGGAGCTACAGCAGCATCTTATGGTGTAACAACATCATGGGGAGCAGTTTCTGCAACACCAGGTACACGTACTGTTAATTATTTGTATAAAGTAATTCCAAGATTAGATTATACAGTTAGTAAAGCTTTAAAATTCCGTTTCGAAATAGATAGAAGCACAGCGCAATGGGCTGATGCAACAATAAAAGGAACAGGAACAGAGAACAAATATTTAGCAAACAACAACAGATTTCATTTAACAACACTATTTAACTTCTAATATCACACAAAAAATGAGTACAGTAAATAACGCAATTTCTGCTGAAGATAAACCAGCGAAAGACAATATATTTCAGGTAATTATCGCTTCGTCGGTAGGAACTTTAATCGAATGGTATGATATGTTCTTGGCAATTATTTTGGCAAGTGTACTATCTACACAATTATTTCCTAATGATGGTTCGTCGCACTTCTTAGAAACATTAGCCGTAGTGGTTTCATCTTTTATGTTTAGACCAATTGGATCTTTAATTTTTGGAAGCATTGGAGATCGTATCGGGAGAAAATATTCATTTCTAGTATCTTTAATTATGATGGGAGCAGCAACTTTTATGATTGGTTGTATTCCAACTTACGAAGATGTAGGTTGGTTTGCTCCTATATTATTATTGGTTTGTCGTATTATGCAAGGTTTGGCAATTAGTGGAGAATATGCAGGAGCTGTGATTTATGTTGCAGAGCATGCACCAGCCAAAAAACGTGGATTTTACACAGGATTTATTCAAGCAACAGTTCCAATTGGTTTATTGTTATGTTTATCAGTTGTATTTTTAACAAAATCATTTTTATCAGAAGAAGCATTTAATAGTTTTGGATGGAGAATTCCATTTTTATTTAGTGGATTTTTAGTGATTTTAAGTTACTTTATTCGTCAACGTTTACACGAAAGTCCAGTATTTGAACAATTAAAAAAAGAAGGAAAAACGTCAAAATCTCCCGTTAAAGAAGCTTTTACAACACCAGGAAATGTAAAATTGATGTTAAAAGCAATTTTTGGAGGAAATGCAGCACAAAGTACGATTATGCAAACAACGTTGTTTGTAACCTTATTCTTTTTACAACGAGCAGTTAATTTACCTTATGAAACAGTTTTAATTGTTGTTTTATGTTCAACACTTTTTAGCTCATTCTTTTATCAATGGTTTGGTGCATTAAGCGATAAAATTGGTCGTAAACCAGTTATGTTAGGAGGAATGATTGCCAGTTTTATTCTAATTCCATTATCATTTTATTTATACATGAAAATTGGAAATCCTACAGGATTAACAGAAGTTCATTCAATATCTAACTTAGCAGTTATTGGTATTATTGCTGTAAGTTTAATAACTTCTATTGCTGGTGCTGCTACTTACGGACCTTTAGGCGCATTTATGTTAGAGATTTTTCCAACTAAAATTCGTTATACAAGTATGGGATTTGCGCAAAACATGGGGAACGGATTTATTGGCGGTGCAACTACATTTATCACCGAATTAATAAAAATGACACTTATTGTTTCTGCGGCAATGTCGCCTTATGTAGGTTTAGCTTATCCATTGGTTTTGATATTTATTGCAATTCTGGTCAATTATTTTACAATTCCAGAAACGTATAAAAATGATCTTACCGAAGATGAAAAAAATAATTAATAAAAAAATGCTCGAAATTTATTTCGAGCATTTTTTTATTTCAAGTTTTCACTAAAGTATAGAATCTGTTAATTTGCTTGACATGTCGGCTGATGAAACACAGGAAAGTTACACGAATTAGCTATAAAACAAAGCTCATTTGCTTTTTTGTGTAATGCAATTGCCAACTCGATTTGACTAGCATCAAGAATAGTAACTTCAGGATGTAATGTAACCTCTACAATACGACCGCTACCATCATTATTTACCTCAAGTGTCGCCTGGGCATGGTCTGTATAAGAAATAACATCAATATTATTTTGTTTACAACAATATAAATACGACATCATGTGACAAGAAGTAAGACTACTTAGTAATAAATCTTCTGGATTGTATAAACTAGGATCTCCTTTGAAAGCTTTCGCTGCAGAGATATTCAAATCAGGTTTACCGTCTATTGTTATAGTATGACTTTTACTGTAAAATTTAGTTGTTGATTGTTTTGGTTGTTCTTTTAATACCCAATTTATTGCAACTTTAAAAAAGTGTTTAAAAACCATTTTTTTTATTTCAAAAATACCATTTAGAATTTTATTTTCAAAAAACTATTCTTGATACAAAATTCTATTCGAATTGACATTTTATTTGATGAATTTATCAAAATGTATAAATTAATTAACTTTTTTCTGTAGTAGTATTATTTATTCTTTTTATCAATTTCAGAAATAAATAAGCTTATTTATTTTCAATTTTAAAATTAAATGTACGAACAATTTTCTTCTTTTTTATAAATGCTGTTTCAAAATAATAATCGTATATTTAGTTAATAAATAATTAGTTAAATGATTAAAAAAGTTTAATGTTTTTGTTCTTTAATAATAATCTGCTATATAATAATTTTTAGTCTACTAGGAAAATTATTTTTTTTATATGATTAGTAAAATGGAAGAATAAGAAACAATGATAACCTAATAATTAATAAAATATAGTATGAAAAAAGTTATTTACTCATTGGTGTTATTACTATTTAGTATAAATGGATATTCACAAGGTCATTATAGCGGCTCATCTTTTAATCCAAACGATTACTTTGCTCCTCATGAAGGGATTATAATTCCGGTTTGGTATGGATTTGCTAATATGAATTATTACAACGGACAAGGAAAAAAAACAGATCAATTGATTAATAATTTTTCTGGAAATCCTAACTCATTAACTATTAAACAAAATGTGAAAACAGATTCGTATATTTTAATGGCTATTTATGGAGGAAAAGGAAAAATATTGAATGCTAATTGGGGAATGATGCTTATTCCAATGGTCAACAGTCCAACTGCAAGTATTGCATTAGATTATTATTCGCAACAAACAGGTGCAGGTACATATAATTTTACAAATAAAACGGTAGGACTTGGTGATATGTATATACAACCAATTTGGTTATCTTGGAAAGATGGTAATTTTCAGTACGCTTTAAATTATGGTGTATGGGCACCAACAGGTAAATATGAGCCTAATAGTTTAGATAATGGAGGACATGGATATTGGTCGCAAAATATTAGAGTAGCTGTAAAATATAAACCAGCTCCTAAGATTAATGTAAGTGCTGCGCATACATTAGAAATAAACCATTGGCAAAAGAAAACAGATTTTAAAGAAGGAACTCATCTTACATTTGATATGGGAGGTTCGTATGTTTTAAATTCTAGAGGTGATGAAATAGGTGTTTTTGGTCATTATACAACACAAATTTCTGATGATAAAGGTACAGAAGGAAGTAAATTATCAGATCAAGTAGGAGGAGTAGGTGGTTTTGTGTCATATTGGATAATTCCTAAAAAACTAGGAGCAATGGCACGTATTACACAGAATTTTTCGGCAGAAAACCGATTTGCTGGTACAGCTATTCAAACAGGACTTAATATATTGATTCCGACAAGTAAAGAGGAGCATTAAAAATGTATTATTTTTTAAGGTAATTTATTTCAGAATCTATATAACGAAAAAATCCCTCCAATGGAGGGATTTTTTATATCAATCAAATTGATTATTTTTTATCAACTGCACCTGATAATTCAGATCCTGCTTTAAATTTAGCAACTGTCTTAGCAGCGATTTGGATTTCTTTTTTAGTCTGTGGGTTGATTCCTGTTCTAGCAGCTCTCTCTGATGTAGAGAAAGTACCGAATCCTACTAAAGCAACTTTATCTCCAGAAGCTAATGCTTTTGTTACATTTTCTGTAAATGAGTTTAAGGCTTTTTTTGCTGCTTCTTTAGAAATTCCAGCGTC
>NZ_JAVXKG010000063.1:0-6971 GCF_036647415.1 Algoriella sp. | reverse complement strand
CTACATTAAAAAAAATAGCTGAAAAACATCAATTACAAAACGCTTAAATGTCAGAATTTAATCAATTGGATATTCTAATTTTAATTGCATTAGCAGTTGGAGTTATAAATGGATTTTTCAAAGGTTTTATCTCTCAATTAATTGGTTTGATAGGTTTTTTCATTGCAATTTGGTTGAGTTTTAAATTTTATCAAATCATAGAAGTTTACGTTGATTCTTACAATATTGTTGCAGATGGTTTAACCTCTATTGTTTCGTTAATTTTAACTTTTGCTATTGCATATTTTACCATAAAATTAGCCTCAAGTCTTACTCAAAAAACAGTAGAAGCTGTTGGTTTAGGAATTTTGAATCGCTTTAGTGGAGCAGCTTTAGGTTTGGTTATTTCACTTTTATTGTGTTCGAGTATTTTATATTACGTCGATCCAATATTAGAAATCGGATTTAAAGAAACCAAAGATGATAGTAAAATATTACCCGTTCTCAATGAAAGTTCTCAAATCATAAAAAATTCAATCTTCGAGACAAAAGATAATCTAAGAAATGAGTCGCAAGATTCTATTCAATAAAACAGAAAGGATTTATAAAAATAAGTCCTTTTCTGTTTTATTTATTGTACGTTAAAAGTACATTGTAAAGAATTTATTTCTGATTTTAATTTAATTAATCTTTTTTTATAATCATAAAAAAAAGTATCTCTAGGAAAATTGATTTCGTAAGAATATTCATTAATTTTATTATGTATACTATCTAAATTGTTGAAATTTTGATTACCTTTTGTCGATACTGTTTTCTTCAAATCTTTAAAATCATGGTTAAATTCATTTAATAATAATGTAACACTATCTTTTCTTACTTTATAAATATCTTCAAGCTGCAATTTTTTAATAGCTTCTTTATATGAATTAACATAACAATTTTCTGGTTGATTAAAATTACATAAAACATACATATTTGTTTCATAAGCTTGTTCACCTAAATATAAATTCATAGAGCTTAATTGATTAGATAAATCATTAATTTTATTTGCTTGAGAAATTAAATCCTTCATATCTTTTTCAGATTTAGATTCACAACATATTAAAACAATAAATAATAAAAGGAGTAAGGAATAAAATTTCATTGTCTTTTGATTTATTTCAAATATAATTATATTCTTTCTATTAATTAAAATAATATAAACGACGCTTTATGTCGTGAAAAACTATTTCTTTGTGTAAATTTTATAAATTATGAGTAGCGCAGTTATTCTTACGGCCATTTTATTTTTTGTGATTGGTGCAGTAATTAGCTTTTTGTATGCAAAAACCAAAGCAAATTCCGCAATTATAGAGAATGAAGTAAAATACCAAGAACTTCAGAAACAATATGATGCTTTGAAAAATGAATTTTTAGAGATTAAAGATGATGCAAATTTCAATATGGATCAGTGGCAAAAAGAACGTGAAAAAAACACAGAATTATCCGTTCGTCATCAAGAAACAATGAAAGCTGTTGAGGAGCAAAAAGGATTTATGCGCGAAACAAATGAACGTCTGAAAGAACAATTTGAAGCATTATCTTCTCAAGTTTTGAAAAGTAATAACGAGCAATTTCTTGATTTGGCAAAAACAACATTAGACAAACATTTCTCAGATTCTAAAAATGATTTAGAAAAAAGGCAACAAGCTATAGATTCTTTAATCAAACCTTTGAATGAAAGTTTAAATAAATTTGATGGAAAAATATCCGAAATAGAAAAAGCACGTGAAGGTGCTTACACAGAAATCAAAGTTTTTCTTGATGCAATGCGTGGCACAACAGATAAATTACAAAAAGAAACCAATACATTAGTTTCCGCACTTAAAACGTCGCATACACGAGGAAAATATGGCGAAATTGGTTTGCGTCGTGTCGTAGAATTTGCGGGAATGTCGCCATTTTGCGATTTCGAGGAGCAAACTTCTGTGCAATCCGAAAATGGAATTCTTCGTCCAGATTTGATTGTCAATTTACCTGGAAACAGAAAAGTTATTGTCGATTCTAAAGTTCCGTTAAACCAATATATGCAAGCTTTTGAAACGGAAGATGAACAGCAACGTCAACATCATTTGCAAATGCATGCGAAAGCTGTACGCGAACATCTTAAAAATTTGAGCTCTAAGGCTTATTGGAATCAGTACACTGATACACCAGATTATGTGGTCATGTACTTACAAATAGAAAGTTCTTTTGGTGCGGCGTTAGAAATGGATCGAACTTTGATAGAAGATGCATTAAATAATAGAATAATTATTGCAACACCAACTACTTTGATTACGATGCTTCGTACAATTGCATTTAGTTGGCAACAGCTAAATGTTGCCGAAAATATATACCAAATGCGTGATGCTGGAATAGAATTATACAACAGAGTAAATGTGTTGATACAACATTTTGCTACGGTTGGTCATAATCTTAATCAAGCTACACAAAGCTATAACAAAGCAATTGGTTCGTTAGAAAATCGTTTTATTCCGCAAGTAAAAAAGCTAAAGGAAATTGGTGGAACGTTAATGGAAAAAGAAATTTCAGAAACTAAGCCAATAGATACAATGATTCGTTCAATAAATAACGTAGATATTCAATAATCATTCTATATTTGTACAACTATAAAAAAGAATGAAAACAACCCTATTTACCTTGATTTTACTTTATTCTCCTGCAATTTTTGCACAGGTAAGTTTCGAAGAAAAATCTGTTCAGGTAAAACCAAGCTTAGAACTAAATAAAGTTTATAATTATTCATTTACAGATCGTAACGTTTCTATTTCTGTGAACGATACAACAATGAATGTTGTGAACCAATCGACAAAAACAATAGAATTGGTCGATAAAAATGAATTTGTAAATAAATTTGAATTTATAAATGGTAAAAATGAATCCAATGATCCTGATGCATTTTACCGTGATTTTATAAATAATTCCGAAGGAATAAAATATCAATTTACAACAAATTCTTCAGGTGAATTTTTAGAACTTTTGAATGCTCCACAAATTGAAGAAAAATTGCTAAATATTACAGATAAGTTAGGAAAACAACGCAAAAAATCTGAAGAATATAAAGCAAATATTACACATATTGAAGAGATGATAAAGTCGAAAACATATGTTCCGTATGTTTTTGAACAAGAGGTACATGTTTTTAATTATTTTAATGGACAATTTTTACAATTAGGAGAAAAATACGAAGGAAAATCTGTTCAAGATAATATTTTCGGATTTCCAATATCATCTACTACTACTACTTATTTGAAAGATTTAAATAAAGAAAAAGGCACTTATACAGTCGCTTCTGATCAAAATTTGAGTAAAGATGATTTTGAAAAATTATGGGAAGAAATGGCATACTATATGTTGAATGATGCAAAATTAAATTTATCTCAAGAACAAGTAAAAAAAGAAATTAAAAAATATTCTGAAACTGTACAACTTAAAGTTTCGTATGAAAATACATACGATATAAACTCTATTTTATTAAAATCGGATTATTTCTTTAGTTTAAATATTGGTTCTAAAAAAACAGTTAACCACTTAAGCATTAAATTATTAAATGATTAAACTTTTATTTTTTACTAAAATCAGATTCTATTTAGAATAATTTCCTTTATTTTTGACTTTGATTGATTACATTTTAATGAAAGTAAAATTTACATATTATTTCCTTTTCTTATTATTTTCGATAAAAATTTTGGCACAAAATCCTGTTCAAGATAGTGTTGCAAAAATTATCGAAATTGATTCTATTGCTCAAATAGCAACAGAAGATAGTATTATTTTTCCGAAAACATATTGGAATATTGGCGATGTAAAACGCTACAATGTAAAGACAAGCGAAATAAAACTGGAAGGTGATACAATTGCCAATCAAGATCAGTATACATACAATGTTGTGATTGAAATTGAAAATATTTACCAAAATGAAACTATCGTTAAGTGGAATTTTAGAAATGTACAATTCAACTCAAAATCATATCTGAACAATCCCTTTGCATTAGCCAATAATGTTTCAATTTCCTTTAAAATAGACCAAGATGGACGCTTTTTGAGTTATACAAATCTTGAACAAACAATAAAACAACTCCAACTTTCATCTGAAGATTTAGAGAATAAATATTTGGATAATCCTACTGCAATTGCTTCCATAAAAAAGAATGTACAATTGTATGCAAACGCAGAAAATATCATCAAATTATTTGATAAAGATATTCGTCAGTTTCATCATTTTTACGCAAAAAATAACTTTACGTTGAAGAGTGAACCGTTTGTTTATCAATCTTACATGGACAATTTATTCAGCACTTCTCCTACTCCAGCTACAACGTCAATCAAGCTAAACGAAATTGGTACAGCTCATACAAATTATATTATGGGAAGTTTTCAAGAAGCGGACAAAGAATGGTTGGCAAACTCTTGGTACAATTATTTGAAAGATTTAGCCACTAAATTAGGAAGCGAAGAACCATCAAAAGATCGTTTGAAAGATGATATTAAATATTACGTAAAAACAACTTCTCGAATAAAAGATAATGGTTGGATTTCATACAGTATCGAAACGAAAAAAGTAAAATTTCAGGACACAGATTATACTTTAGAACGTCGTTTTGAATTAGTTGATTAAAACTCCCGCAAATACTGATAATTCTTAGAATTATTAATCACAAAAACTTCGGATTTCAGGATTATTTTTCATAATTTTGCATTCATTTTATATAAAACATATTCACTATGCAATTGTCTGAACAAGAAATTATTCGTAGAGAAAAACTACAACAATTAAGAGACTTAGGCGTTGAGCCTTATCCTGCCGAAGAATTCGTGGTAACTTCTAATTCGAAAGAGATAAAGGAAAAATACGAAGAAGGTAAGGTTGTCAAGCTTGCTGGGCGATTGATGAGTGTTCGTGTAATGGGAAAAGCGTCTTTCGCAGAATTACAAGATAGCGAAGGTCGTATCCAAATCTACGTTTCTAGAGATGATATTTCTTCTTCTGAAGAAGGAATTGAATACAATACAATTTTCAAAAAACTAATGGATATCGGAGATTTTATCGGTATCGAAGGTTACGAATTCAAAACAAAAGTTGGTGAAATTTCGGTTCACATTACAAAATTAACTTTGTTATCAAAAACATTACGTCCTTTACCTATCGTAAAAACAGATGATGAAGGTAATGTTTTCGATGCATTTACAGATCCAGAATTACGTTACCGTATGCGTTATGTAGATTTGGTTGTAAATCCTCAAGTAAAAGAGATTTTTATCAAGAGAACAAAATTATTCACTGCAATGCGTAATTTCTTTAATGATCGTGGATATATGGAAGTTGAAACACCCGTTTTACAATCTATACCAGGTGGTGCAGCGGCTCGTCCGTTCATTACACACCACAATTCATTAGACATTCCGTTGTACATGAGAATCGCGAATGAATTATATCTAAAAAGATTAATTGTTGGTGGTTTTGATGGTGTTTACGAATTCTCTAAAAACTTCCGTAACGAAGGAATGGATCGTACACATAACCCAGAGTTTACAGCAATGGAAATTTATGTTGCGTACAAAGATTATAACTGGATGATGGATTTCACAGAACGCTTATTAGAGCATTGTGCAATTGCCGTTAACGGAACATCAGAAGCTACTTTTGGCGAATATAATATTGATTTCAAAGCACCTTACAAACGTGTAACGATGCGTCAATCAATTATTGATTTTACAGAATTTGACATCGACGGAAAATCTGAAAAAGAAATATTTGAAGCTGCAAAAAACATGGGTATCGACGTTAACGATACAATGGGTAAAGGAAAATTAATAGATGAAATTTTTGGAGAAAAATGTGAAGGAAATTACATACAACCAACTTTCATCACAGATTATCCAAAAGAAATGTCTCCTTTGACAAAACAACACCGTGATAATACAGAATTAACAGAGCGTTTCGAATTAATGGTTTGTGGTAAAGAAATCGCCAACTCATATTCAGAATTAAATGATCCTATCGATCAACGCGAACGTTTCGAAGAGCAATTAAAATTATCTGCAAAAGGTGATGACGAAGCAGGAGAATTTATTGATGAAGATTTCTTACGTGCATTAGAATTCGGAATGCCGCCTACAGGTGGTCTAGGAATCGGTATGGACCGTCTTATCATGTTCCTTACAAACAATCCATCAATACAAGAAGTTTTATTCTTCCCACAAATGCGACCAGAAAAAACTGCGCCAGCATACGAATTGACAGAAGAAGAAAACACAATTATTGCAATTTTAAAAGCAAATGACAACATCGACTTGAACCAATTAAAAACTCAATCAGCATTAAGCGGAAAGAAATGGGACAAATCAATGAAAAATTTAGCAAAATATAACTTGACTAAAGTTACTGTAGACGGCGATGCCAAAACAGTTAGCTATTTAGGCGAGTAATTTAATACCCTTTCATCTATATCAAAAGCTCAACTTCGGTTGGGCTTTTTTTGTTGGTTAATATTATTAAAACTATATTTAGTAATGATAAAAGTTAAAAACCTATGGAGATTATATCCTATATTTATAATTTTAGGTATTATTATATTCTTTCAAATAAAATGGAATTTAGAATATAAAAAATTTCACCAAACAGCAATTAATTCATTAATAATAAAGAAAAAAAATAATTGGTCTGGAGGTAGAAGTTATGACTATTTAACAAAAAATAATATTGTAATTACTTTAATCAGTAATAATCTTTTAAAAGTTGGAGATTTTATATCAAAAGAATCAAATACTGATGAATTTGAAATTTATATTAAAATAGATAAAGGAAAATATCAGTTTTATAAAAAAAATGATTTAAACGATGATTATTAGTCTTTAGTCACAATAATAATTACTCAAAAAGTAGACGTTTTTCTAACTTCCTATTTCGTAATTCGTAATTTATTTTTGGGCGTTTCCTCGCTTATAAA
>NZ_JAVXKG010000062.1:0-7265 GCF_036647415.1 Algoriella sp. | reverse complement strand
ACATTCAACTTGAATGTTAAAGTATAATCGCGTTGAGTACGCTTTGTATAAACTCTCTCTTCTTTCATAATGATACTTTTTTCTGTATCATTATTTCAGGACGAGACATAATTGCATAAAAAAACCTCGAACAATGTTCGAGGTTTTTTTTATTCTTATAAAAAGAAAGATTATTCTTCTGTAGATGGAGCTTCTTCTGTAGCAACTTCTTCGATAATTTCTTCTTCTTTTTTAGCTTTCTTATCGTTAGCATAAATAGGATTGTCAAAATTGAAGAAAGAACCTTCTTCAGTATTTGCTTTTTTCGCTTTTTCAGCATCCATTTTTGCGATTTCTGCTCTAGTTTTAGCAGCTTCTTCAGCAGCTTTGATAGATGCAGCATCTGCAACGATTTCAAATCCAAAGTCAACTTCAACTTCTCTATGGAAACGTACTTTTGCTTCGTATTTTCCTAAACGTTTGATAGTATTTCCAGGGATTTTGATGTTTTTCTTCTCAACATCAACACCAGCTTTTACTAATGCAGCAGCTAAATCACCGTTGTTAACAGATCCAAATAATTTGTCTCCTGTTCCAACTTTAGCTTCTAATTTAACTACTAAACCATCTAATTTCTCAGACTTTGTTTTAGCAGCAGCGATTAAAGATGCTTCTTCAGCTTTACGAGTTTCTAAAACTTCGTTTAATTCTTTAACGTTTTTTGGTGTAGCTACAGAAACTAGTCCACGAGGGATTAAAAAGTTACGTGCGTATCCAGGTTTTACTGAAACAACTTCAAATTCAAAACCTAAACCTTCTACATCTTGTCTTAAAATTACGTTCATGATATTTTAATTTTAGGTTTTATTATTTTAATTGATCTCCAATAAATGGCATTAATGCTAAGTGACGAGCTCTTTTGATCGCTTTAGAAACTTTTCTTTGGTATTTTAAAGATGTTCCTGTGTAACGACGAGGTAAAATTTTACCTTGCTCATTCACGAATTGAATTAAGAAATCAGCGTCTTTATAGTCAACGTATTTGATTCCAAATTTTTTGAAACGACAATATTTTGTATTAGATTGTGTTTCGATATCTAGGGGAGATAAATAACGGATTTCTGATTCGTTACCACCTGCCGCTTTTTTTGCTAAATCGTCAATTGCCATGGCTTAATTACTTGTTAGAGTTAGACTTTAATTTTGTTCTGCGTTTTTCAGCCCAGTCCATACCGTGCTTGTCTAATTTCACAGTTAAGAAACGAAGTACACGCTCATCACGCTTATAGTTTACTTCTAATTGAGATACTAATTCAGCATTCTCAGTTTTAAATTCTACTAAGTGGTAGAATCCATTTCTTTTGTTTTGAATTGAGTAAGCTAATTTTTTTAAGCCCCAATTTTCTTTCGCAACGATTTCTCCTCCGTTAGCAGTAACAAAGTCATTGAATTTATTAACTGCTTCCTCTACCTGAGATTCAGATAGAACGGGAGTCAAAATGAAAACAGTTTCGTAATGTGTCATTTTTAACTTCTTTTAAGTTATTATTATACTAAAATTCGAGGTGCAAATATACAGATAATAATTTGAATATCACAAATGAATAATTATTGAATATTTTTTCAACACGTTAAATGTTGATTTTTATACGATTATTAATTATTTGTAAACTATTTGTATGTTTTTTTTGAAAATAAGTTTGTCAATTGAAAAAAGTGACTTACATTTGTCAACATAAAAGGCTAATGGCTTTTTCATAGGTTTAGGTTGGTTAAGGTTAAAACCCTCGTTTCTACGAGGGTTTTCCTTTTTTTTGTAAAAACATCTTCTTAAATTTGGTAGCATAAATAATAAAGTAAAATTTTATGACTACAAAATACAATTCAATTCCAAACGAGTTATTCGTTAAGAACAGAGCAAAATTTGTAAAAGCAATGAAACCTCGTTCAATTGCTATATTTAATTCAAACGATATTTATCCGATTTCTTCAGATTCTACATTGCCATTTGCGCAACATCGTGATATTTTTTATTTATCTGGAGTAGATCAAGAAGAATCTGTATTGGTACTTTTTCCTGATGCTTATGATCCTAAGTATAAAGAAGTTTTATTTGTTCGTGAAACAAATGAGCACATTGCAATTTGGGAAGGTGAAAAATTATCGAAGGAGCAAGGAACAGCTGTTACAGGAATTAAAACAGTACTTTGGTTACAAGATATGCCAGGTGTTTTACGTAAATTAATGGTTGAAGCCGAAAATGTTTATGTAAATAAAAATGAGCATTATCGTGTTTCTGAAGCGCCACAAGTGGAAACAAGAGAAGATCGTTTCGTAAAGCAATTGAAGCAAGATTATCCAGGACATACATATTTACGTTCTAATCCTATTTTACAACGTTTACGTTCTGTTAAAGAACAGGAAGAAATTGATTTAATTCAACATGCATGTGATATTACAGAAAAAGGATTTCGTAGAATTTTAAATTTTGTAAAACCTAATGTTTGGGAATTTGAGATAGAAGCAGAGTTGGTACACGAATTTGTGAAAAATCGTTCAAAAGGTTTTGCTTATACGCCAATTATCGCTTCAGGGAACAATGCAAATGTTTTACATTATATTCAAAATAATCAACAATGTAAAGATGGTGATTTGATTTTGTTTGATGTAGCTGCAGAATATGCAAATTACTCGTCTGATATGTCGCGTACAATTCCTGTAAATGGACGTTATACAAAACGTCAACGCGAAGTTTATGATGCAATTTTACGTAGTAAAAAAGAAGCGGAAAACTTATTGGTTGCAGGTAATAATTGGTATAAATTCCATGAGGAAATGGGAAATATTTATACATCAGAATTATTAGGTTTAGGTTTGATAGACAAGGCAGATGTTCAAAATGAAAATCCAGAATGGAGAGCTTATCGTAAATATATGATGCACGGAACATCTCATCACATGGGATTGGACACACATGATTATGGTTTATTGACAGATGATTTTGTTGCTGGAATGGTATTTACGAACGAACCAGGATTTTATATTCCTGCAGAAGGTTTCGGAATTCGTTTAGAAGATGATTATGTTATTCAAAAAGAAGGAAATCCATTCAATTTGATGCGTAATATTCCTTTAGAAGCTGATGAAATAGAAGATTTAATGAATAAATAATCTTTATAGATTTATAGTATAAATGAAAAAGGAACTCAAAATTTGAGTTCCTTTTTTTGTATATTATTTTTTTAATAATTAATCGTTAATAGGAGATTCATGACTCGGAATTTCATCCAGACCTAGCATTTCTTTAGCCAATTCAATCATTCTTGGAGTTCCAGTGTGTTTGTTTTTTTCGTCAGAAAGTTTTACAACACCAGTCCAAGGAATATCAATAGAAGAAATTTCTGTCAATTTCATTACAATATTCATTGGTCGTAAATCTGTATCGTTTGTTAAATCTGTTCCGATTCCAAATGATAAACCAATTCGCCCTTTGAAAGCTTTTGTAATCATCTCAACTTTTTCAGAATTTAATCCATCCGAAAAAATAATGGTTTTGAATAGTGGATTAATTCCCATTCTCTCGTAATGAGCAATCGTTTTTTCTCCAAATTCTATCGGATCTCCAGAATCGTGACGAACACCATCAAATAATTTTGATAATTTTTTATCAAATTGACCAAAGAAAACATCCGAAGTGTAAGTGTCTGTAAGTGCAATACCTAAATCGCCGTAATAAACTTTTACCCAACGGTCTAAGCTGATTGAGTTTGCAACTTTGAAACCATATCGTGCTCCATGAAACATAAACCATTCGTGTGCATGTGTACCAATAGGTTTTACACCATATTTGTGTGCGAAATGAACGTTAGATGTTCCTACAAAACTTTTTCCTTTATGGTTTGTTAATTCTTTTACGACTTCATCTTGTACTTCGTAACTATGACGACGTCGTGTACCGAATTCTGCAACAGTAACATCTAATCTGTTGTATAAATCTACTTTGTCGCTTGTTCGTTTGGTAACTTCTTGGTTAGATATACGTTTTGCATCGGTTAATTTGTAATACAATTCGCTGATTAAACATAAAATAGGAACTTCCCACAAAATAGTTCTATACCAATATCCTTCAACTGAAACTTCTACATCTGTTCCGTTTTGTGTGATTTTTACTTCTGACGAATCATAACGATAACCTTGTAAGAAGTCTAAATATGCAGGGCTTAAATAAGGGCAATTTGTTGTGAAAAAATCTTTTTCGGCTTTAGTTAAAGCAAGATTTTGCATTGCATCTATTTCAGCTTGTAAAGCATTAGCAAAACCTTCGGGAAATTGATGTTGACCGCGATTTATAAATTTATAACGAGCAATTACGTCTGGATATAGTTTTGTTACACCAAATTGCATGGTAAATTTATAAAAATCGTTGTCTATGATTGATTTTATTATACTCATTTTTTAGGTTTAATGATTGAAAAAAAATTGAAAATTAAAGATAAAAAAAAACCATCAGTTGTTGATGGTTTTTGTGAATTTTATAGTTTAAAGTAAATTACTTTGTTCTTTTTTCAGTTTTAACTAATTCAAAGTTATAAATAAAAGATACATCTCTGTAAGTTAGGTCAGATAAACCATTAGCACTATTTAAATAGTATCTATTTCTGGCATAAGCAGAGCGAGATGGTAATATAATAACACCTTGAAAATTATACAAATCACTTGTAGACTTGTTTGTAGATTTAAAATGTTTTAAACCTTCAGTAAAATATTTCAACTCACGATTTGCTCTTGTTACTCCATTTTTAACTTCTAGTTCTGTCGGCATAAAGTAATAGAATTCTGGGTCAGGTAAAGCAGAACCATCTCCTGTATTAAATGTTGCACCTCCATTTCCTAGAGTAATATTTCCGTAATATTTTTTTGAAGAATTGTCAGTACTCGTTAAATCATCTGTAGATTTAAAAATTGTTGTTTGGTATGATAAATATATTTTTGTATCATCATTAGATACTATATTTTCACCTGTGCCAACATGATTTGGGTTTTGAGCATACCAATAACCAGCAGCATCGTATTTTGCTAATGTTTTTAATGAAGGATAATTGTTATCACTATCATCTTTATCATCAAATTTAGTAAGTTTACCATTTTCTGGAGAAAAGTAATAGTCATTCAGAAATTGTTCTATAGCCTTGTCATCCAAAGAATTTCTACTTTCAATTGTCATCTTATCTACACTGTCATCATCATTATTACAGCTAACTAAAAAAGCAGAACAAGCAATTAAAGTAACAAAGAATTTCTTTATCATATTATTTCGATTTAAATTGCGAATTTAGAAAAATATTGTTCTAAATCCTATAAATATTGAGTTTAATATGAGATTAGATAAATTTCTTTGGAGTGTAAGATATTATAAAACCAGAACATTGGCTACAGATGCATGTAAAAAGAACCGTATCAAAGTAAACGGAGTTGTTGCAAAAGCGTCGAGAGAAATTATAGCAAGTGATGCATTAGAAGTCAAAAAAGATCAAATTAATTTGTCTTTTAAGGTAATTCAAGTCCCAAAAAATAGAATTGGAGCAAAATTGTTAACTCTACATATTGTAGATACAACGTCAAAAGAAGAGTACGAATTATTAGAATTACGTAAACTTTCGCAAGATTATTATCGAGAAAGAGGTGAGGGAAGACCAACCAAAAAAGATCGTCGCGAATTAGATGATTATATTTCGGATAATAATGAAGAAGATATAATAGTAGCAGAAGATTTGGATTAATTCCGAATCTTCTCTACCTTCAAATGATTCATGATCTGATCCAAAACTTCTAATGTACTTTGATTAGAAACATTGATTGTATATTTTGCTTTTTCGTAATATTGATTACGTTCAAAAAGATGTTTTGCAACAAATTCTGTCAATTCCTCATTTGTTAAATGAGCGATCAGAGGACGAGTTCCTTTTTTGTTTTCCAATCGTTTTACCAATTGAGATAATTGTACACGAATAAAAAATGAAACAGAGTTTTTCGTAATTTCTTCCATATTGTTGTAATAAACAGGAGTTCCACCTCCTAAAGAAAGTACAATATTCGTATTGGTTAAAATTTCGTGCAAAGCTTCACGTTCTTTTTTTCGAAAACCTAATTCGCCTTCATTCGCAAATATATCAGCTATTTTTGTTTGGTATTTTTGTTCTATAAATTGATCTAAATCTATAAATTCATATCCAATTGCTTTGGCCAAATCTTTTCCAGTAGTCGTTTTTCCACTACCCATATAACCAATTAAAGAAATAATCATCTTAAAAATAAATAAAGTTAAGTTATTAATCTACAGGTAAATCTTCTGAATAATAAATAGTTAAACGCGCATAATCACTATGTGTGTCAATTTGATACGAATATGTGTTTTCTAAGCGATTAGCATCATAGCGTTCTACATTATATGTAATCTTAAAATCTTCATTTGTAACAGTGGCGTTAGAGTGATGATATTTAGATTTTGGAGCAACTTTCTTAATATCTGTTCTATATTGATTAAGATATTTTATCGGAAAAGAATACGTTAATTTATAGACAATTTCTTGAGAAATCTGTAGAGCTGTAACTTTATTTAAGAAAAATACACCTTGATTTGTATTCTTAATTTTTAAAGAATCTACACGCTCAGGATTCTGAATGTATAAATTTTTACCAAGTTTTGATACTTTAAAACAACGATCATTCATCTTTTGATGAATAATTTGCGGATCTTCTTTTATTAACTCTTTTAATTCTTTTAAAGTTAAATTAGATAAATGCGCATCTTTCGTCATTTGATTACAATTGTTTGCATATTCAGAATCGGGAACATCTGCCTCAGAATGTTCTTTGTTTTTACAAGATGCAACGGTAAATAATACAATAACGATATATAAAATCTTCTTCTTCATTATAAAAATCAGTCTAAAATTAGCTTTTATTCAAAAATTACTTCAGCTAATACATCGATTTGTTGGTTGACAAATATACTATATAAATTATTTAACAATTAGAAAAAATCAACTTTCTAAAAGATTAAATTAATATAAAATCAACATCTAATTAGTAGTTCGCAATAATATTCTTAAAAATAACCTATTTTAAGTTCTTAAAACCGAAATGATTAATAACTAATTTACAAAAAACTTCAAAAAACGTTTGTTAAATTAGTATTAATCGCCCTATATTTGCACTCGATTTAAGAACAAGACCTGGTAGCTCAGTTGGTAGAGCACAACACTTTTAATGTTGGGGTCCTGGGT
>NZ_JAVXKG010000061.1:0-7362 GCF_036647415.1 Algoriella sp. | reverse complement strand
TGTATTGATTCCTACACCAATGTCATACTTTGTGTCGATAAATGGAAAGGTTTTAAAAAGTTTGTCAATCAATGCATATTCTTTTCCGTCTAATAAATAATCAAAAATAAACCCATCATTATTAGTGAACCTTGATTGTTCGATTGTTTTTGACTTCGTATTATAGATTTCTTTAGGTTCGGAAGGTGTTTTTACATCTATCAAATTATTACTCTCTTTAGCTTTCTTTAAAATATAAACTACTGAATCGACTGTAGCTTCTTCAAAAACGTTTGGACCTAAAGGTATTAACTGCACTATTTGTGAGCTTTTTAAAATAAATTCTCTTGTTTTAGAAAATGAATTTTGTAAAATGAAGGAAGAATTAGTTATAAAAGAATGAAATGAATTTACCTTTTGTATTTTCAAAGAAAGTTCAATGAAAAATTTATATAAATCAAAGTTACCACTTGTTGCAAAAAAAATAGCTTTAAAATAATTTTTGTAGCTATCAAAATCAGCATTTCTGTATACATAAGGAGGATTTCCAATTACAACATCAAAACCTAAATAGTTTCCATTATCATCCAACACTTCAGGAAATTCAAAACGCCATTCAAATGCATTATTATAAATAGCATTATTTATAGTATCTTCTTTTTCTTGTACAAACTTATCGGCATCGGCTTTTAGCTTTTTTAGTTTGTCTTTTTCGGCTTTTTTAATTTTTTCGCCAAAAAGTGCTAAATTATCTAGTCGTTGTTTTTCGTTTTCATAGGTACCTACTGCTTTAGATACTTTGTCGATAAATTTATTGTCTAGTGTACTTTTAAAGTTGTTTTTTACTTCGTTTATTATTTCTAATACTTGGTATTTTTCCTCTTTACTGTTGGAGTTTTTATAATCGTTTACCGCTTTTTTATAATTGGTAAAATTGTATTTTACTTCTTTTCCTTTAAAGGCATCTTTTAAATCGTCTTGCAAATTAAAACGGCTTATCAAGGAGTTACCACATTTAATGTTAATATCTATATTTGGTAAGGTATGTAGCTGTTTCTTCTCTGTATAATAAGCGTTTTTTAATAACTCTATCCACAAACGTAAACGACATATTTTTACTGAATTTGGGTTAATATCTACACCAAATAAACAATTTTCTATAAGGATTTGTTTTTCTTCAAAGAGTGTTTTTTGTATACGAGCGCTTTCTGTATCATTAGGGTTGTATTCAAATAAATACCCGTTCGCATCTGATATGTATAGTTCGTCGCTTTCTATTTGTATATCAATTCGTAATGGTATCCCTTTTTCGTCTACTAATATGCCTAATTCATTTTTAATGACAATTAATTCATTAAGTGCAGATACTAAAAAGTGACCTGAACCTACTGCGGGGTCGCAAATGCGTAAACTATTTATGAGTGTATTGAATCGTTTAGAATCGTCGGGTTTAAAAAAACGTGATGTATATGCTTTTACATCTTCAAATGTCTCTATTGTATCATTTTCATTTTCTTTGAATTTTTGCACTACTGTTCTGCGTATGGTTTCTTTACACATATACATAGTTATGTATGCAGGTGTATAAAATGAACCATCTTTGTACCCGTTTATTTTTTCGAATATTAAACCTAATACAGATGCATTGATTAATGTTTTTGTTTCCTTTCCTTCAACTATTCCTTCTGTTCCATCAGTAGCAAAGTCATAAGCATCAAGAAATTTAAAAAGATAGTCTAATGTTTTTAGGTTGCCTTTAAATTTTTTACCATTAACATCTTTCAAAACAGTACTTGGATGAACTGTCATTTCATCATCTTTTAATGCTGAAATTGTGAAAGTCAAATCTTCCATACTACCATCCTCTACAGAAAACAAAGAACTATTTAAATATGGAATGTATTTATACGTTTCCGCGAATTTTTCATGTCTTTCATTGTAAGGTTTTGCTAAAGCTGAAAAAAACAAATCATTCAATGCATCAAAACCATTGATAAAACTACTATTTAAAAACTTGTATTCTTTTGCTCCTTTGTGATAGATTGCTAATTGTGATTCTAAAAGCTTAAGAAAAAGAATTCTATTTATCCAAGTCAAACATAATTCTAAACCAACATTAAAAGCTTTATTTCCTTGACCTTCTGTTAGATTTACTTTTCTTAAATAATCCTTATCTTCTAGTGTAAAAATGGTATTTTCTAATAATGATGCGTAATCTTTTGATTTACTATCTTTTCTTTGTATTACTTTTTTACTACCATCTGGTACCTCTTCTAAACCAATAATGTGTAGTAATTCGTTATAGAAGTTTTTGTTTAATTGGTTACTATCGTTTCCAAAACTATGTCCTAATAAATGAACATTAGAAAATATTTTAAAGTAAGTGTTTAGTTTATTATCATCTAAAGAGTTTAGGTTTACTTTGCTAAAATCTAAATACACAAATGGTAATTCCTCTTTAACTTCTTCAATATATTTTTTAGCAATTTCATTATAAAACAACTCATTTTTAGTAGTATCTTTTAAACCATCTCTAAAAGCTTCGTATTCTTTTATTAGTGCTTTATTTTTATAAAAATAATTGTAAAAATCTTCTGCTTTAAACAAAAACCATTCGTAGCCATTCGTAGCTATCAAATGTTTTATATTGTTATTTTTACCATCTAAACGTTCCCTTAAGTAATACAAAAGTAATTCTTGTAATGCTTTTTTATTTAGATTTCTTTCTGAAATAAACTCAACTTTATTACTTGGTTTTTTTGCTTCTATAATAACACCAATATCCGATTTTGCAGTACTGTCTAAATAGATTGCTAAATCTATTCTTTCTTTAGTGTTTATATAATTGTCTTTAAAAAATGTATTGGAAAAGAAATCTTTAAAGTGAGATTTTATATGCTCTTCACTTTCACCTTTTTCATCACTTAATTTTACTGCTTCTATACAGACTTTTAATTTTTCTATAAAAGTAGTAACATCATTCCTTAAAGGTTTGTGTTTTCTATATGCAGGATTTAGTGCCTTTCTAGTATTAATTTTATTCATAAAAAGATAATTATTTACTTTTCGTAAATGTATAAATATAATATTGTTATTATATTTATTTTCGACAAGGAATAATTTTAGTCAAAATCGAATTTCGAAAATATTAAGTTTTGACTTGGTTTATTAATTGGTTTTATAACTTTGGCACTATCGCTAACTTTATGATACTGCAAATATTCTTTAAAAAATGTGTCGCCTTTATAAAATGCTTCTTCAGGAGAAATGCAATTAAAAACACTTTTACTTAGATCAGTATCAAAACTGTTTTCTATATCTGTATTAAACTTAACTTCTTTTGTTGGCATTGCTTTATATAAATGCTCAAAACAATTTACTCCAGCATCAATATTGTTTATTTTAATTTTTAAAATTTCTTCTATCAATTCAAGTTTTAACTGGTTTTGAATATCTGTATCGGTTTGAATTTCCAATTCTGTAATTGCTCCAGCAATCGTGCATAAAATCAAAAATAATTGATGTACTGATTGTTTGTTTTCTTGGCTTGTTTCAAATGTTTGTAAGCTCTTTATAGTATCATTATTAAAGAGGTTACAATCTTTCTGTTTTCTTGGTTTATAAAAGCTTCCTGTACATAACAAATTGAATTTCTTAATTATAGCATACGTCAATAAATTGTTTCGTTTATGTCCTATAATTGTATTCTCACTCAAAAAACCGTAATCATTATTTTGAATTCGTTCACGCACTAAATCAATTAAATTTTTATAATTCAGCAAAATATTAATCTCTTTTATTGCTTTATTTTTTTCGTTTAAAAAATCAATATTTTTTTTGAATTGAGGTTTTCCAACAATATCAAAATCACGTTTTCTAAAGTTCTTTAAATCAAAACCATTGCTATTGTATTTAATCAGTCGTAAATAAGTCGCTCTAACATTAAAAACATAATTACTTTGTCTTCTTATGTGCTTCAATATTAATTCAAGTTCCAAAGGCTTTATTTTACGTTTATTCAAATGAAACAAAACATCTAACATATTTTCACAAAGTGAAATAAAAATTTGATTTGGATTCTCAACAAATTGTTTACGTGAGTAGATTAATGTTTCGCTTAAATTGATTACTTCTTCTTTTATTTCTTCAACAAAATCATTGTAGTTATTTAGATTAAAGCCAGCACTTATGTACTCAAAATTATCTATGTATATTATAAAAGTATCCGTTTTGCCTTTGATTTGAGGTTTTTTGAAATCGTGTTTAGTTACCATATTTAAACCATTTGGCAAACTATTAATGTAAGCATACGGCAATCGCTTGTCTGATAAATAGAAGTTTTCTCTTATTACTGGTCTGTTAAGTTCTTTCAAACCAAAATCACAATTTGGGTGTACTCTTAAAATTTGCGGTTTTGTTTTATCATCTATAAAAAGTACTGCATCGTGAAGCCGTGCGCCACGCTGTAAATTATTAATGCTTACAAAATTATTTATTGCGGTTTCTTCTTGGTCAGTCATAAACGAAATAAATTTATATTTTTCGTTATGCGTATAGTATAACAAATCTGTACTTTGTTCATCTGTATAACCACAATCTAAGAAAAAAGCCTCTGTAAACTCTTTACTTTTATATTTGCCACTATTGCAAATAGTATTAAACAAAATCTTTGCTTCACTCCTTGTTATGCCTTTTGTAAGCATCAAATTATTATAAATGTCATCTTTTAAATTCGCTCCTGTTTCAATGTCTAAAAATGTAGGGAATGCACTTTTTATGTCACATTCGATTAACTTAAACGGTGCTAATGGTCTTAATTGCCTTGATGTTTTAGGCAATGGATTATATTCTCTATGGTCTTTAATTGAAATATTAAAATGCGAAGTTGATAATTTCAATTCTTTGCATATTAAAAACAAAATACCGTAATACCATTGACTAACCAATGTAAACCCATTAATCGGCATTGATTTTGACTTTCTACTATCAACATCAATATACTTTTTATCTAAATAATTTCGATCAAAATTATACTTTTCAATTGGTAGCTTTTCTCCAGTATTTATGTAGTGATTAACGTAATCTATATGCTGGTGATATCCAAAATATTGAGAATTAAAAAACCAAGCACTTTGTATTATTAGCCAACAATGTTTAAATAATGGCGCATCAACTAATGAATAGAACTTTATATCTAATTCATAAATTGCCGTATAGGTTGTTAAATTATTAGCATCAATAAACCCTTTAACCTTTTCAATTGTATAGTACTTGTCTTTTATTTTATGCGTGAAAATTTCACTATAAAAATAAGCCATAGCCAAAAGTGTAATTTCTGAAAACGATACGCCAAATCCGTTTTTATTGTCGCCTTTCATATTGTTTAAAGCGTTTATAAAATCAGTTTCGATATTCTTTGAAATACGGTTTTGAATATCAGTTTTTAAATTAGAATTATTATAAAAATCTAACTTAATCCATTCAGCAATATAAGTTTTTGGTACGGCTTTATTGTTTGCCGTTTCCATAGCTTATATTTTTATAAATACACTTGAAACTATACTATAAATGATTTGCTTAAAAGCACTAAAAACCTTAAATTTGTTTTGCTTTAATACCTCAAAATAAGGACTTTGTAAATATCTACTTTGCATAGTCCTATTTTTTTAAAGGAATTAAACATTCCAATAATTCCGCTTTTTTGTAGTATCTGCGGTTTCCAATTCCATAAGCAACAACTTTACCTTTGTTTGTCCAATACCATAACGTGCTACTATCAATGTGCAAATAATCGCACGTTTGTTCTCGGGTTAATAACTCATCAGGATTGTGAGTATTTGTGGTTGCTTTTTTTTGCTCTAAAAATTCAAGTGTTTTTAAAGCAATTTTTTCAGTTAAATCATCTACTGAAATTGGTGTTAAAATTAAATTGTGCATCTTTTTATCTTTAAAAGTTTACACAAACCACGTGAGGTATTTTAAGGGGTATTTTTAGGTACGTACCCCGAAGTACCCAGTTATTTTGAATTATATTTATCTTCTATGTAATTACTAATTAATAGACTGTTATTTGATAATCTAATAATTTCATTTTTCCATTCTTTACTAAAGGCTTTTGAAATTAATCTTTCGTTGTTTAAGTCAATTTTTATAAATTCTCTGTAAAAACTTTGTCCAGTAGTTCCCGTTTTTTCTCTTCCTATTTTTTCTATTTCTCTTTTTACAAAAGTTCCTTCAATACTTTTTGGAGGTTGTTGTCCATTTGCACTTAACTCAATCCAATACAGCAAAGCATACCATTTTTCTGCAATTTTTTTTTGTTTACCTTTATTAGGTTTATCGGCTGTATTTTGTTGAGGTTCTTTAATTATAAAATCATAAATTTCAAAGTAAGGTTCTACAATTAGTTTAAATTCCGCTATCAGTTCTTTAATAAAATCATTTGATTTATTTCTCTCTAATACGAAATACATTCTTTTTAATAGATATTTTTTATCTGAAATATTATATCTATCTTCTTTTAAAATAACATTTGGTAGCATTCGAAATCTCATTGGCAAACAACCTAAATCCTTTTCGTTTTCAATATTTTCAACTAATTTGACAATTGCTTTTTCAAACTCTGTTATTAGCAATTCATTATTAATATCCTGTTCCCAATAATCCGTTTTTGGTTTTTCTTTTGATTCTATTTTGCTTATAGTATCATTATACCAATTCATAAACGAAGCCTTTAAAGTATCGCTATTAATACTTAAAATTCCGAAACCATACATTATTGCTTTCTTGGTAAAATTTAGCCAATTTAAACCGCGAATATATGAGAGGTATTTACTGGCATAAAATGCCGGAATTTGCTACATTGAATTTTTTCAATAATACAGAGAAACTTCCCAATTGGTACTGGACAGGAAAAACAAAAATGAACTGCCTTAAAGATGCCATAAAACAGTCTCTGACATTTGCCTACGCACATCATATCCAGCGTTTAATGATTACAGGAAATTTTGCTCTTCTGGCCGGAACAGATCCCAGCGAGGTTGATGCCTGGTATCTCGGTATTTATATAGATGCGCTCCACTGGGTCGAAATTACCAATACTCGAGGTATGAGCCAGTTTGCAGACGGGGGAATTATAGGTACGAAGCCTTATGTAAGTTCAGCTTCTTATATTGATAAAATGAGCCATTACTGCGGGACCTGTTTTTATAATAAAGCAAAAAAAACAGGCGATAAAGCCTGTCCTTTTAACAGCCTGTATTGGAATTTTTATGACAGGCATGAAAGTAAGCTTGCCCAGAATCCGAGAATTGGAATGATGTATAAACTATGGCATAACATGAAGCCTGAAGATAAAACGGCATTATTACAGCAGGCGGATTA
>NZ_JAVXKG010000060.1:0-10629 GCF_036647415.1 Algoriella sp. | reverse complement strand
ATGAAGAAAAATTTAACGCTTATATTCTCTGCGTTTATTTTGTCTATGTCTGCGCATGCCCAAACGGCAGAGCAAATTATTGACAATTATGAAACTAAGGCAATAGCAAGTAATGTTGAGTATAAATTTACTCAAACAATTAATGATGATACTACGCAACGTGTTTACACTCAAAGAACATTTCAAGGTATTCCGATTTACAACAGCTACTCTACCTATGTAATCAAGAATCAGCAAATTATATCAAAAACTTCGTCAGAGAATTTCAACATTTCACTTAAAAATGCAGATGTAACACCTACTCTTAATCTTAATCTTAATCAAGCTCTTAATAATATTGCTCAATTTGAGGGATTAAAACTTATTAAAGATGAAACTTCTAAAGATTACGGCGTTCACTTTTCTAAAGAAGAAGCATCAGAATTAGTTTATTATATTAATGATAAACAAGAGGCTATTTTAAGCTACGCATTTTCTTATCGTTTATTTAAAGAAAATCAGAATGATATTATTCACGTTATAGTTGATGCTAAAAATGGAAATATTTTAGAGAAACATAACACAACTTTAAGCTGTAGTTTTGATCACGGATCATTTCATAACGAAAATTTAGCTACTTTTAATAAACAAGACTGGAATTGGTTATACGATGATAATATAAATACAGCGTCCCCACAATATAATGTGTACAAATTACCTTTAGAAGCTCCTAATCGTGGTGGAAGAGCATTTGCAGACCTATCTGTATCTAATACAGTAGCATCTCCTAATGGTTGGCACAATATTGCAGAAGGCACAATAAAAACAAGAACTGAGGGAAATAATGTAAGAGCAGTTAAAGATCAAAATTCAACTGGATATCAAACATTTAATCCCAGCACAAATACCGTTACACTTAGTGATGATGATTATGTAGATGGAGGAAGTACTTTAAATTTCGATTTCCCTATCGATTTTAACTTAGACCCATATAAAAACTGGCAAGCATCTACTACAAACTTATTCTATATGAATAATATGATGCATGATATCTTCTACAATTATGGTTTTACAGAAGCTAATGGGAATTTCCAAAAAGATAATTACGAAAAAGGAGGCACAGGAAAAGATGATGTTATTGCTCTAGCTCAAACAGGATTATCACTTGGAGCAATTAACAATGCTACTTTTGCAACACCAAGTGATGGTAGATCACCACGTATGGCTATGTTTTTATGGAATCCTCCAGCAACAGCAGATACAAAAGGGTTAACAATTAACTCTCCTACAAATATTGCAGGAAAATATGACGTTTCAGATGCTTCATTTGGATCTGGATTACCTAAAACAGCATTAACGAGTGACTTAGTATTAGTTCGTAAAAGTGAGACAGATGGAACTGAATTTGACGGATGCGGCACAATTATTAATAGTTCAGAAATAATAAATAAAATTGCTGTTGTATATAAAGGAGGAAATTGTGACTATGTAACAAAATCCAAGTCAGCACAAAATGCAGGTGCAAAAGCTGTAATTATAGTCAATAATACAAGTGGAAATCTTACTATTACTGGACAAGACCCTACCATTACAATTCCTGTTGTTGGACTTACTAGGCTAAATGGTGATAAAATAAAAAACGAACTAACGAAAGGAACAGTAGTAAATATTACTTTACAACATAAAGATATTCCATACACTGATGGTAGTTTAGACAACGGAATTATTGCTCACGAATATGGACACGGAATCTCTAATCGTTTAACAGGTCCTATCTCAAATGCAAATTGTCTAAGTAACCTAGAACAAATGGGAGAAGGTTGGTCAGATTTCTTTGGATTAATGATTACTCAACTTCCTACTGATAAACCAACAACTAAAAGAGGTATTGGTACATTTGCTACAAATCAACCAATAGATGGACCAGGAATTCGTCCTACTGCTTACTCTACAGATATGACTGTAAATCCTGCTAAATATGGCTTCTTAAAAACTTATGGAAATCAAGATTCTCCACACAATACAGGATATGTTTGGGCTTCTATGCTATGGGATTTAAACTGGAAAATGGTGAATAAATATGGTTTCTCTCCAGATTTATACAATGGTAAAGCAGGTAACAATATTGCATTACAATTAGTAATGACTGGTCTTAAATTACAACCATGTTCTCCTGGTTTTGTTGACGGTCGTGATGCAATTCTTAAAGCTGACGAACAATTAAACGAAGGAAATAACAAATGTGATATTTGGACTGCTTTCTCAAACAGAGGTTTAGGTTATAGTGCAAAACAAGGACTTTCGAATAGTAGAACAGATGGTACAGAAGCATTTGACATGCCTCCAGTAGATGTTTTAGATTGTTCTTTAGCTACAAGCGAATTAAAATCTTCAACATTCCAAATTTATCCAAATCCAACAAAAGATGTGGTTTATATTGTAGACAAAACAATCAAAAATGACATAAAAGTAGAGATTGTTGATTTAACTGGAAAAGTAGTTTCTACACAAACAGTTAAATATGATGGACAAAAAGGTAGTTTAACAACTAATAACTTACCTAAAGGTGTGTACATCTTAAAATTCAATACTGAAAATGGTACAATTACTAAAAAATTAATTAAAAACTAATTTTAAATAACACAAAAAAACCAACTCAATTGAGTTGTTTTTTTTATCTCTTATAGATTAATTTACAATAATCTTATTTGATTGATTTTTTGTCTTTACAATGTAAACACCTTTTGGTAATTTATTCAATTTAACTTTTGAATTATTAGTTACATTTTGAATTGTTTGAACCAATTGTCCATTGATATTATAAATTTGAATTGTTTCATTATTCTCAATTCCATTAATAATAAATTCATGATTCTTAACTGGATTTGGATAAATAACTAATTTATTATCTTGTTTTTTAATATCCTCTACAGCTAATTTTTCGTAGCAAGTCCAAGATAAATTATCAAAAGAAACACGATTACTTGATGTTTCATCTACTAACTCAATTACAACATCACCTTCAACATTAATATTATCAATTTTTGTTGTTTTAGCTGTTTTAGAGTAAGGAATCTGTCCTTTTACTTCTCCGTTAATTTTTAATGTATAGAATCCTTCTGAATCTGCGAAAGGTAAATATGTTTTAATAGATAAAGATCCGATTCCTCCTGAAATTGTTGATGAAGTTAATGTTCCTTTTTTCATACAAATTGCCTTATTGCTATCACCATCAATATAAACTTGTTTATCAGTTCTAGCATTTGTTGCTGTCCATACAATTCCTCTATTTGACCAAGTTCTATCTGTATATGATGACGCTGGAGGTGTACTTCCTGTAGATGTAATGTTTTCAAAATCTTCTGTACCACAACTAGTTCCTTCTCCAGAACCTCCTCCCGTAGTAGAATCTTTAGTAGTTGCTTGAATTTCTGTACTATTATCAGATTTATTACCTGCTGCATCTTTTGCTACGACATAAAAAGAATATGTTGTAGAAGGTTTTAATCCTGAAACAGTTCCATTATTACTATAAACAGTCGAATTATATTCATTATCTAAATAAATATCATAACGATTAACACCGATGTTATCTGTAGAAGCAGTCCAAGTTAATGAAATACTTGACGATGTAATAGTTGCAGACGCTAAATTTGTAGGTACTGAAGGTTTTTCAGTATCTGACTCTCCTTGCTCACCAAATGATTCTGGCCAATTATTCTGAGCTTTAGGACCACCCCAAATTACAGTTGCTAAATAAGGATTATCAATAAAAGGGTTTCTATTTCCTTGCGTATTTGCTACAATATTATTTCTTTGAACCTCAAATTGAGAAACAGGATCTTCAACATTCCATTTCAAAAGAATATCTGGAAAATCTGAAGAATATGTACTTGGACCAAATGTAATATTAAGAGGTAATGTTCTTTTATCGTATCTAGCATACATATACATCAAAATACGCGCAACATCTCCTTTCCATTCATCACCAGGATACCAACCGCCACGACTAGTTTTCATAGCCATTACTCCTACACCATCATCAAAAAGTAAACTTCCTCTAGTACTATTTAATGTAATATCAGCAGGACGTAAATGATGTCCATCTGCTCCAGGACCAGAAGTTCCTAAATTTGGAGTTCCTTTAGATTTTGCATAAACATGTTCTCTATTCCAAGATCCATTTTTAGCTCTACTTCTTTGATGAGTTCCTGTGCTTTGAGAACCATAGACTAAAAGTAAGTTCGAAGAATTATCAGGATCAATATCACTTCGTTCTAACAATGTTTTTAATTCACTATAAGAAATAGTTTTTGAATGAGTGTCAGTAATTAATTTTGCGACATCATTTTTTAATTCATTCTTAGTTTTAGTAAAATTAATGCTCGAATAATACGCTGGAGCCTTTTGAGCCTGTGCGAATAATGCTAAAGCAAATGATAAAAAAGTAAATTTTAATTTCATTTTAATAATTATTTATTTAATACTATAACGTCCTTATTTTCATAAGAAAGTCCTATTGTGTAATTTTTCATAATCAAGGGAACTTGTGTTTCAAATTCCAGAAAATAGTTTTGATCAAATTGGTAAAACTTCGCATCAACATTATCTATTAAAACAGATGATGAAACTTTTACATTCACATCATTTTCAATTTTTGTTTTTTCTAACCAGCTTACTTGTTCTTCATCAAAACAAAAAACATCTGTAAATAATCCTGGATGAGATTTTCCTTGCCCAACAAAAATTCTGTTTTCCAATTTGTCTATTGCTATAACATATACAGAATTTTTCTTTCCGCTAATGTTTAAACCTTTACGTTGTCCAATTTCAAAATTTTCAACACCATTATGTTCACCGACAATAAACCCATCAAACAAAGTATAATTGCGTTGAGCTATTTTCCACAAAAGCTCTTCTTCTTTTGATTGGAAAGATGGTTTTTCTCTGGTATAAATAGAAGAATTTTCTGGAATTTCTACAATTTGACCTATTTTCACTTCGTTTTTTTCTTTATTTTATTATCCTTTTCAAAAAAGGAAAGGTTACAAATATAACATGTTAATGTTAATTAAACGTTAAAGAAATGAATAATTATTCATTAACAATAAACATCTTATAAACAAAAAAGGGATTTCTTATGAAATCCCTTTTTTAATTGTTATACTTTATCAACTATTAATGTTGATGATTCGAATGATCTTCTTCTTTCTTTGGAGAAGTCTCAGTTACATGCTCTCCCTCCTCTTCATCACGCTCATACAAACAACAAGAATGTAAATTTGCATAAACTTTATCATCTGCACGTTTTGCATTTGTATCATGCCCAACAGCTACAATTGCATTTTCTACAGCGTCTACATTACTTTTTGTTTCATTCAATACAATATGTAAATTATGCGAATCTACGTCCCAAGTTGCAACTTTTACACCTTTTACGCCGTAAGCAGCTTTCTCGATACGTTCTTTACATTGCTCACAATTTCCTTTTACATGTAAATCGTGTTTTGCATTTTTATTTTGTGCTTGTGCGCTAATTCCTAAAGTCGCTACCAAAGCAAAGGCTAATAATTTTTTCATTGTTTAATTATTTTTTATGATTATTTTATTTTAAACTAAATCTTAATCCAGCATAATACATTTGTCCAAAAATTGGCGCATAAACGATAGAACTATCGAAATTAGATCCAAACGGATCATCTGCTCCTAAAATTACACGATGCTGCTGATAATTTGTCACATTTTCTCCTCCAACATACACTTCAAAACGTTTAGAGAAAACGCGTGTAATCTGGAAATTCATTGTTCCAAATGGATTCGAATATTCATTTAATTGATTTTCTGGTAAATTATCCGACGTATTTGGTAATCGTTGTTTTCCAATCCAATTATAGGTAACATCAAAACGCCAATTTTTTCCATTTCTTTCGCGTGTTTCATATTCTAAATTTGTAAAGAAACGATGTTTTGCCTGCAATGGACGTTCTAATTTTCCATTTTCGTAATCTGTTACAATATCATAATATTTGTATGATGCTCTAATTTTGAAATTTGTAAATGGATTATAATTAAAATCGAATTGGAACGAATTTGCATACGATTCGCCTTCTAAATTATAAAATCTAACTTGACGAGCCGAATAATCTATATCTGTAACAATTTGATTTTGAAAATCGGTACGATAAAAATCTGCTGTAACATCTGCATTTTTACCAAATAATTTGAATTCTTGTGTTACACTAACACCATAATTCCAAGCAATTTCCGGATCTAGTCCATAAATTTTTCCATTTCCATCGCCCAAAATATTAAATTGTCTTGATGAAGCAAATAAATTCTGATTCTCTGCAAATACATTATTAATTCGTTTTCCACGACCAACAGAAGCTTTTATCGTAGTTCCTTTTACAGGCGTGTAACGTGTATGCAAACGTGGTGTCAAAAAGAATCCCATTCGGTTATGATAATCTGCACGAAGTCCTGCAATCATGTTAAAGTTCTTGCTATTATCAAATGTATATTCAAAAAAAGCACCCGCCGAATTATCAACTCTATCGTAATTTTCATCAGTTGGCAAGGCTACAAATTCTTTGAATTTATCGTACGTGAAACTCGCTCCTGTAGAGAATTTATTTTTCGTATTACTGATAATTGAACTAAAAATATAGTTGGCATAAAAACTTTGTTGCTCGATATCATATTGATTTAATCCAAAATAAGAATCTTGTTTATGATAGCTAAAAGCCGTCTGTAATCCCATACTTTGATAAGGCATTTCTGGGAAAACATATCCAATTTTTGACGATAAATCTACACGATTTGTATTGATTTCAGACCCCCAATAATTTGTTGTTAATTTATCACGGTTTTTATCAAAATCAACCTGACCGCCTTGTTTTTGGTCATTCAAATAACGAGCAGATAAAAATCCAACCCAACCTTTTTCAAGATTTTGATATTGCCAACGATTCATCACATTTACTTGATGTCCAAGTGGATTGTCTAAAAATCCATCATCGTTCATATCATTTTTTGCAACGCGAGCATTTCCATGTAAGAAAAGCGATGAACTCCATTTATCATTCAATTTTTTATTTAAATGAACATTTCCTTCGAAACGTGAATCTGTAGAACCATATAAATTTACAAACAACGGAATATCGTCTCCAGGCTTGATTAATTCTGTATTTATTTGTCCCGAAATACTCTCATAACCATTGATTACAGTTCCTGCACCTTTGGTTACTTGTATACTTTCTACCCAAGTTCCTGGCGTAAAACTAAGCCCAAAAGCTTGTGAAGCTCCACGAACGTTTGGTATATTTTCTTCAGCAATCAAAATATAAGGCGAATTAAGTCCCAACATTTTTATTTGCTTATTACCCGTTACTGCATCAGAAAAATTAACATCAATAGAAGGATTTGTTTCAAAAGATTCTGCTAAATTACAACAAGCCGCTTTCAACAATTCTTTACCCGTCATTGTTGTCATGTTAGTCGCTAATTTCGATTTTTTAAGCGAACTACTTGTATCTCTTACCACAACTTCTTTAAGACTTGTATCGCCAAAATTATCTTTTACATTGATAGTAAAATTCTGAAATTCATCTTTCAATTCTTTAAAAGTTGTTGTTTCATTTTCATAAAAAACGCCTAATATAGATGTTGGCTGATAATTTTCTATTTCAAAATTTCCCTTTTCATCTGTCATCACAGAAATATCTGACGATTGCCAAAAGACTTCCGCTCCTGCGATTGGTTGTTGATTTTGATCTGTAATTTTTCCCTTTAAAGTAGATTGTGCGTAAGTTAACGCAGCACTTAGTATGAATACTGAAGTGAATATTTTTTTCATTTTTACGATTTAAGGCATCATGCCTATTTATTATTGTGTACTTGTTGATTATAATTTCATCAAATACTTTAATATTCAGATAATAATGTATTGATTTCTGATTGATTTAATCAAAAACAAAGGATTATTAAGCTTCGTAAAATGTTAACTGAGAATTGAGTATATAATTTGGTGGCGCATTTGAAGCGACATAAAAATAAAGGAAATTTACTTCATTTTTAACCTCTTTTTGTATAATTGGAGCTTGAATTTGAAGAATTTCTGAAGTAATAAAACTCGCCGGAACAAGTTTTTGTATTTTGACCGTTTGTTTGTCTACAACTTTATCCGAATAGGAAATATCCTTGCAACAATCGTCTTTTTTATTATTTTCTCCTTGCGGTATTTCACAATGATTTGATTCTGCTTTTGGAGGACAACAAGGCATTGTCTTTTCCATTTCGCACGAATTATTATCAAGATGATTGATAGAAACCTGCTCCATCTCGCCTTGACAAAAATGCATAGAAAATGCGTAGCTAAGATTAGAAAAAATCAAAACCAATGACAAGATATACTTTATGTACTGTTGCATTTTCATTGTGACAAAAATAAACAAATTTTTTGAATGATGAATAATTGAAGATTTATATCATTTTCTGGTTTGTTTATATAATTTTCAGTTGACTAATGCTTTTATTTTTTTAATAATCTCTGCCTTTGTTTCTTTATATGTTGAAGCATATAAAACTTTTTGGTCTTCATTTCGAATAAGAATAGAAATACCCATCCCATAATCTTTATGATTTGGAGCTATTAACTGTATAAAAGAATTATACTTTTTCTTTGTTCCTTTTGCATATTCATCCGAAATATTAAACGTAGGATAATTTATATTATATTTTTCACGAAAATCTACGTGTGCATTGGTAAGATGAGCGCTTTTATTTTTATCTGTTGTGAGAATTAAAAATAAAAGATTATCATTTAATTCTCTTTTTAATTCTAAGAAATTTGGAAAGTTCTCTACACAAGGCGCACACCAAATAGCAAAATTGTGTATCAACGTATATTTTTTGTTCGATTGTTTTATAATATTCTCTAATTCTGGTTTATTCAAGCTATAAATTACATTTACAGAATCTTTATCCAAATCTGCAATCAATTTTTCATAATTTGAAATTGTTTTTACTTGATACAATTCTTGTGAAAATCCAAAAAAAGGAATCAATAGAAATAAAATAAATTTTGTCTTCATAATAAATTCACGTCTTAACACATATATATTATTGTTAATTTACATTTAACTTATTTAATTAAAAAATAATTCATCAAAAAATAAGTATTTATCTCTAAGTTTTAACTCAATAATAATCTTTTTTACAATTATTTTAGATTAAGATTTTAATCTAGTTTAATAAAATCACTTTATAATTATCTGTTTTTATCAAAATATATCTTTTTAGTCATCAAAAATCCTTAAAATTGCACTTTAAACTGAACACACATTTATTATGTCAGAAGATATTTTCAAGAAAGTAATTTCACATGCCAAAGAATATGGTTTTATTTTTCAATCAAGTGAAATTTATGATGGATTATCAGCCGTTTACGATTATGGTCAAAATGGAGCTGAGCTAAAAAATAACATCAAACAATATTGGTGGAAAGCAATGGTACAGATGAATGAAAACATTGTCGGCATTGATTCTGCTATTTTTATGCACCCAACAACTTGGAAAGCTTCTGGACACGTTGATGCTTTTAATGATCCTTTAATTGATAATAAAGATTCTAAAAAACGTTACCGCGCAGATGTTTTAATCGAAGATTATTGTGCTAAAATTGAAACTAAAATTGATAAAGAAGTAGAAAAAGCGGCAAAACGCTTTGGAGATGCTTTTGATAAAAAAGAGTTTTTAGCAACAAATGGTCGTGTGGTAGAATATCAACAAAAAATTGATTCTATTTTACACCGCATGGGTCAATCTTTAGAAAAAGAAGATTTAGAGGATGTAAAAGCATTGATTGAAGAATTGGAAATTGCTGATCCTGTAACTGGTTCTAAAAATTGGACAGATGTTCGTCAATTCAATTTAATGTTCGGGACAAAATTAGGTGCAACTGCAGATCAAGCAATGGACTTATATTTACGCCCAGAAACTGCTCAAGGTATTTTCTTAAATTACCTAAACGTGCAGAAAACAGGACGTATGAAGTTACCTTTCGGAATTGCACAAATCGGAAAAGCTTTTCGTAATGAGATTGTTGCACGTCAATTTATTTTCCGTCAACGTGAGTTTGAACAAATGGAAATGCAATTTTTCGTAAAACCAGGAACCGAATTAGATTGGTATGAAAAATGGAAAGAAACGCGTTTACGTTGGCACCAAACTTTAGGTTTAGGAAATGACAATTACCGTTTTCACGATCACGAAAAATTAGCGCATTATGCAAATGCTGCGGCTGATATTGAGTTTAAATTTCCGTTCGGTTTCAAAGAATTAGAAGGAATTCATTCTCGTACAGATTTCGATTTGAAAGCACACGAACAACATTCTGGTAAAAAAATTCAGTATTTTGATAACGAGACTAACGAATCTTACACACCGTATGTTGTAGAAACTTCTGTTGGTTTGGATCGTATGTTCTTAGCTGTTTTTTCAAATTCATTAAAAGAAGAAAAATTAGAAGATGGTTCTGAACGTGTTGTTTTAGCTTTACCAGCTGCATTAGCACCAATTAAAGTTGCTGTTTTACCATTAGTAAAAAAAGATGGTTTACAAGAATTTGAAGAAAAAATCTTGAAAAATTTA
>NZ_JAVXKG010000059.1:0-10677 GCF_036647415.1 Algoriella sp. | reverse complement strand
ATTAGCACAAAAAATCACTTCGAAATGGAACATTAAATTATTTTCCACTTATGCTTCAACTGAGATGAGCACTGCGTTTACCGAATGTGAATTTGGAAAAGGGGGACATCATCAACCCGATTTAATTATTTCAGAAATTTTAGACGAACATAACAATGAAGTTGAAAATGGAGAATTAGGAGAATTAACTATTACAACTTTAGGAATAGAAGGAATGCCTTTGTTGCGTTTCAAAACCGGAGATTTGTTAAGAAAACATATCGAAAAGTGTGTTTGTGGAAGTAATTCGTACCGTTTGGGACCAGTAGAAGGAAGAAAACAACACATGATAAAGTATAAAGGTACTACACTTTATCCGCCTGCTTTACACGATGTTTTATCTCATTTTGATGAAATAAAATTACATCTAATCGAAATTTATTCGAATGATTTAGGAACAGACGAAATTTTACTTCGAGTTGTTTCTACAGATGAGTCTGAAAATTTTTTATTAAGAATAAAAGATCAATTCCGAGCGAAATTAAGAGTGACACCAACTATAAAATTTGAAAAAATAGATCATTTGCAAAATATTATTTTTCGTCCAGAAAGCAGAAAACCAATTACGTTTATTGATTATAGAGAGTAATTAAATTATAACATAAAAATCCACTCAATTGAGTGGATTTTTATGTTTGAAAATATCTTATTTCATGTAAACATCAGAATTTCTTGCAGGGCTTTTAACCTCTGGCCATTCTTGTTGTTTACCATCTCTACCAGCTGGTAAAACACGACGATCACGATTTACTAAATCTTTTTCTTGATCTGCCATCATTGTAAGAGTGGCACTTAAAATAGCATTGCTTTGTATTTCTTCGAAAACAATTTTGTCATAAGTATCCTTGTTTGTGTGCCAAGTATATGTTCCATAACCCCAATTTAGAGAGCTTAACATAAATCCAGGGACTCCAGCTGCTACAAAAGAAGCGTGGTCAGAACCTCCACCACTTGGCGATCCCGGAAAATCTGTTTTAATTTCGTTACGAATAAAAGAAGGCGTAGCAGCTAACCAACGCGTCATATATTCGTATGATTTTTCGAAACCAGATCCGTTAATATTCACTACACGTCCCGTTCCGTTATCTAAATTGAATACAGCTTGCGTATTTTTTACAATTTCTGGGTGATCTTCTACAAATGCGCGAGAACCATTCAATCCTTGCTCTTCACTTCCCCATAAACAAACCAAAATTGTACGTTTGTTATTTGGATATAATTTTTTGATGGTACGAATTGTTTCCATCATTGCAATTGTTCCTGTTCCATTGTCTGTTGCACCTTGCGCTCCATCCCAAGAATCGAAGTGAGCCGAAAGAATAATATATTCGTTTGGTTTTTCTTTTCCTTTAATCTCTCCAACAATATTGAAAGTCTTTGCAAGTCCATTGTGTTTAGATTGTGCATTAACAGTCAACTTCGGAGCAGTTCCATTTTCAGCCAAACGATATAACATTCCGTAATCTTCATTCGAAATATCTAACATTGGGATTGTTTTCGTTTTTGCACCAAAAATTCTATTTGCACCCATAATTCCTGTCCAATAAGAAATTGCAACTGCTGCAGCTCCATTTTTCTCGAAAACTTCTGGAAGCGTATTGTTATTAAAACCTGTTACTTTGATAGAATTTGCCCAAGCTTCTGCTTCTGCCTTTCTATTTTCAGTTACTTTTTTGTACAATGCTTCCGATCCAAATTCTTTGTATTGATAGTCAGAACGACCATACGATTGATTTTGAGACATCAAAACCACTTTTCCTTTTACACTTGGTAACCAAGCGTCAAATTCTGCTTTTGTTTTGAAAGTTGGCATTGCAATTACATCAGCATTTACTGCTTTTTTAGTTGCTGGCGACCAAGCCAATTGTGTTGCTTCGATAGATTTTGCTCTTGGATACGTCATATCAACATGCGTAATTCCGCGTTCCCAAGCTTTCCATGTTCCGTAATCTTCGCGACGCGCATCAATTCCCCAAGATTTTAGAGTTTTAATCGCCCATTCTCCAGCTTGATCCATTTGTGGAGTTCCTACCAAACGAGGTCCAATACCATCTAATAATTCGTGAGAAATCTTCTTCAACTGAGAATTGTTCTGAATTTCAGTTACAAAACTTTGTACAGTTGGATCTAATTTTTCTTGCGCTTGCGCATGTACTGCAATAGCAGATAAAACCAAAGTAGAGTACTTTAATGTGTTAATCAATTTCATAAATTATAAATTTCCTGTGTGTGTATTTTACAATAGAGCCAAATTATTGAAATTTATCTTATAAAAAAAGACATCAAGTGATGTCTTTACTATTTTTTGTGTTTTTCTGAATTTTTTAGAAACTTTTTTATGAATCTTTAATTTTGAAAAATGTATTGTTTTGACGAACAAATATTTTATCACGATTATATGCATGACGTTTCTTCGATTCTAGATTTAATGGATAAACAACAATCGCTAAAACAGGAAAGTCGAGGTAATTAATTAAATCAAAATAAATATTTTTGAAGAGATATTTATCCTGAGAAAAAGTATGATTTAAATATTGATAATAATCTATAATCTCTTCATTATTCATTACACTTTCTACAATATTTTCGGGATGATAGCCTATATAAAGAAGTCCACCAGTAGAATGTAACATAGAGTAAACGTTTTTTTCAATCTCTTCTATGCAATTTCTTTCTAAGAAACTTATGTAGTGATACATTTCGTGATGCGATAAACGGTATTGTAAACCATCATGAAATAAATGCTTATTGGTTAAATAATCAATTGAAAATCTGCGTGTTTCATTTTCCCATTTATAAGGAGTATCAATAATTTTAAATTCAACAGGTTCAATACTTAATGTTTTGAATTCATTTTTAGAAATGACAATTTCCTCATCTATATGATATCCCATATAATTAAGAAAGGTATTTTCTAAAATCAAATGGTTAAGTTGTTGATTAATACTTGTATGATTTGGTTTTTGAAAACTGAAAATTTCAAATTCTTCATTTTTTTCATTTTCTAATGGCAAATTTATACGAAAAGATAATCGAATACCTTTCGGAAAAATCTTCTGATTTGGAATAATAGAGATGACTTCTTGGTTAAAAAGTTTAATCCTTTTGTATGTTCTATTACTCGGTTTTAGAATTGTTTTGTTGAATCTTTTTATAGCATGTGAATTAATAATATCACTTGAAATTTGTACTAATCCTTCGTTTGCTATAATTTCTAAATAGCTTTCAATAAACTTAAAAGCATTATTGCGCGCAGCTAAACTGTTATCTGATGAGAATTCAGTTTTTTGAAACTCTTGTGTTTCTTCGCAAAAACGAGTTCTTACAATATACGTTATAGAAGATAAAAATTGATTAGTCATAATCCTAATTAAAGTATGCAATCAATTTAAATATTTTTTCAGTTTTTATAAAAGAAGTAGGAATATTTTTCGGAATAATTATCAACAAAATGTTAAAATATAAGTTATATCGATTTTTTGATAATTTTAAGCAATATAAATTGATTGTATCATAATGTGTTATATAAAAAAATCCCAAATCTTAGATTTGGGATTGACTATTATTAATGAGTGTTTTCTATTTAAAAATATCGTCTAAAACTTTAGCTAAACGTAAACCACCTTTCAACATCTGGTCTTCTACAATATATTTATTATCAAAATGATAACGATAGCCTAATTTATCGTCCATTTTTACATTTCCATAAATAGTATTTGCAAGAATATAAGAACCGTAAATCCAATCTTTGTAAGTTCCTTCTTGTATCGCTTTACGCTCTGTTTTTGTTTTAAGATTCAATAAATTAGAATATTCTGTGTACGAATAGTTTTCGTAATCAACCAATTTAGAGTCCCAAACTGTGTGAATATTTACTTTATCGCGAAACCATTCTACTTTTATTCTATTTCCTCCCAAATCATCTGGACGACCAACATGCAATGGTTGATGTGCATCTCCAATAATATGTATTAAGAAATATAAATCGTGTTGTTTTTGTTCTAACGTTAAGTTGTCATTGTTTTTTAATTCATTGATTAAAAACAATCCTTTTTTGTACATATTCTCCTCGCCAGTAGCATCTAAAGCAATATCAAAATCTTGACGATTTAAGTTTCCAGGAATATTTACATAATGATATGAATCTGCATGTTTCCAAGAATCATCCGACTTTATAAAATCTGGCCAGTTTGCCCAATAAGCCAAACGCTGTTTCCCAATAATTTTTGAGATTTCTTTTTTGGTTTTATTACTAATATTTTGATCTGCAATTTCAGAAACAACGCGGTGACCTGTTAATCCCCAAGCTAAAGCATTACTTGATGCTAAAAAAGCACCTAATAAGAAAGCACTTCCTACTATTTTTTTCATTGTGTGAGTACGATTTTTGACAAAGATACTAAAAGTTAATCAACTCTTTTTGGTGATTTTTGTCTAGAATTTCATTAATATTTTATCATTTCAAAAAATATTTTGAAATTTTTTTTAAAATATTTGACTCTAAAACATGGATAAACAGAGCGTTTATTGTATTTATTAAATATAATACTAAAAATAATTCAGTACTTTGTTTTGCATAATACTAAAATTTTATATATATTTGTATAACAAAATAAGTCGTTCTTATGAATATAGAGAAAACAAAAATACAGATGCGCAAGGGTGTGCTGGAATATTGTATTCTTAGTATTATTAAAAAAGGAGATGCGTATGCATCTGATATCATAGACGAATTGAAAAAAGCTGAGATGATTGTAGTAGAAGGAACTTTATATCCGCTTTTGACAAGATTAAAAAATGATGACCTTTTACAATATCGCTGGGAAGAATCAACATCAGGACCACCGCGTAAATATTATGCGCTTACCGAAATGGGTGAGCAATTTTTAAAAGAATTAGCAGAAACTTGGGAACAGTTGATAGAAGCTGTGAATAAAGTAACCAAAGAAACGATTAACCATGGATAAAACAGTATCAATAAGTATAGGAGGATTTTCTTTCGTTTTAGACGAAATCGCCTATAATAAGTTAAAAACCTATTTACAAGATGTAAAAAACTCGTTGAGAGGAACAGAAGGTATTGAGGATATTATTGAAGATGTAGAAATTCGTATAGCAGAATTATTTCGTGATCGTTTAAAATTTAGAGAGGTTGTAAACGAGGATGATATCAATTTTGTGATTGCTACAATGGGACATCCAGACCAGTACAAAGTAGAAGACGAAGATGGAGAAACAACTTCATCTAAACCTAACAATCAATTTTCGTACAAAGAAAATCAATCGTATGGCGGAGAACAAACAGGTGCAAAACGTTTGTTTCGTGATCCAGATGACACAATTATTACAGGTTTATCTTCTGGTTTAGCACATTACATGGGTGTTGATCCTTGGTTTGTACGTGCAGTTTGGTTAATATTAGGTGTTTTAGGAATTTTTACTGCAGGAGTTTCTTTACTTCTAGTTATATTTTGCTACTTTATTTTGTTGATTTTTGTTCCAAAAGCAAAAACAACATCAGAAAAATTACAAATGTATGGGCAGCCAGCTAATATAGATACGCTAAAAAAAAACGTAGAACAAGCAGGTGATGCAGTTGTAACTGGAGGACGCGAATTGAGTAATAAATTAGGAGGTGTTTTCGGAGTATTTGGTAAATTTTTGTTCTGGTTCTTAGGATTTATAATTTTAAGTACAGGTATAGGATTAATCATTGGAGGTTTTGCTTTCTTTTTCACAACTTGGACAGAAATGCCAACAGAATTATTCGATTATCTTGTAGAAGAGCAGTGGATGAGTAGTGCTTCTAAAATTTTAGGAGGATTATTAATGGTAATTCCAGGTGTATTATTAACAATATTAGGTGTTAAATGTTTTTGGAATAGTGTAAAAGTGAGTAAAGCTGTTATTTTTGGATCAATAGCAATATGGTTTATCGCATTATTTGCAATCATCGGAATATCGGTAAGTACAGCAAGTAAATTCAGAAGTTCTGTAGAAATGACAGATGATAAGGTGATAAATATACCATCAGATACATTACAAGTACAATTTATAGACCAAGAAGAAGGTAATTATAGATACAGTGGAGGCTTTAATGATTTAGAACAATTAATTGACGAAAACGGAAATTTAGTTATTCCAATTTACGAAACATTCGATATTGAAGAAAGTAATGACAACAATATACACATAGAAGTTCGTTATTCATCAAAAGGAGGAAGCAAAGAAGAAGCAAAACGCAATTTAGAGTCGATAAAATACAATTATAAAGTAGAAGGAAATAAATTAAACTTAGACAAGTTTGTTAAGATTCCTAAAAATGGTAAGTTTAGAGAGCAAACAGTAGATATAAAAATCTATGTACCTAAAAATAAAGTAGTTTTTGTTAGAGAATCAAACTCAGTAAACATCCGATCTGGACAATATGATACAGATTATGTTAACGATATTAATAACAATTACTTTGGATATAATGGAAAAAAATTCGTATGTTTGAATTGTCAAAAAGATGAAGATTCTGATAACGAAAATTCTAATCAAGACTAAGATCTGAATATTAATATTCAAGACGAAAATGACTCAGCAAAAGTTGTTATCGATAAAAATGGATTAAGAGTAGAAGGTAACGGAAAAACAATAGGAGTAAACTTACCTGATACAAAATCTAAAAAAGAAAAAAATAACCAACAAATAAACTATAAAGATGATACAGATTCTATTAACATTAACTACAGAAATCATCAAAATAATCGTTGATTTCTTTGCGTAAAACTTATGAAATAACAAATACAAAATATAAAAGACATTCTACTCAGAATGTCTTTTTTGTTTTAATACAGATAACAATTCTATACAACAATTCTTTATATTTGTCAAATGAAGAAACTGATCGGTAAATTTTTATACGCACTTGGTGGTTGGAAATTAGACAATCATCTCGACTTATCAAAAATTGATAAATGCGTATTAGTTTGTGCTCCACACACTTCTAATTGGGATTTTTATTACACAATTTTAGCCTTTTGGCAAATGGGAATTCCAATGAAAATGTTTATAAAAGATGCATGGACAAAACCTTGGTATGGCTATTTTATCAAAAAAATGGGCGGTATTGGTATAGATCGTTCTCAACGTCATAATATGGTAGATTTTGCAGCAGAAATACTAGAAAATGCAGATCGTTTATATTTGATTAATACACCAGAAGGAACAAGATCTCGAGCAGAAAAATGGAAAAATGGATTTTATCATATCGCTCAAAAAGCCGAAGTTCCTGTTGCTTTAGCTTATTGTGATTTTAAGAAAAAACGTGCCGGAATTTCTAAAATAGTTAATACAGAAAATAGATCATTAGAAAATGTTTTGGACGAAATTCAAGACTTTTATAAAGATATAGCACCAAAATATCCTGAATTATATAATCCTAAAATTTATTAATTATGAGTCCAGAAGAAATTTTACAAAAGTTTCAGGAAATGTCAAAAAATACATTAATCGAAACATTAAATATAGAATTTACAGCGGTTGGAGAAGATTTTTTATCCGCTAAAATGCCTGTAACCTCTAAAGTACATCAACCTTTTGGTTTGTTGCACGGTGGTGCATCAATTGTATTGGCGGAAACTTTAGGAAGTACACTTTCTAATATTTTAATAGACAATACAAAAGAAGTAGCAGTTGGCCAACATGTAGATGCCAACCACTTGCGATCGAAGCGAGACGGAACGGTATTTGGGTACGCAACTGTTGTAAAAAAAGGTCGTACATCACATTTAATTAAGATAGAAATTAAAGACGAAAACGATAAATTAATTTGTTACACTCATTTAACCAACGCAATTATTTCGAGAGATCATGTCTAAACAATTTCAAGATAAACTTGAAAGACTTATTCAACAAAAAAAGCCTTTTATACTTTTCAGAAAACCAAATCAAATAAAAGTTGAGTTATGGGAAAATCAAGGGAAAACAACAACAAGAAAATTTAGTTGTAACAGTTTTGATAATTCAACAATAATTGAGTTTAATGACGATGAGGTTGTCGAAATTTTAATTGATGATTTACCGAAAATAGACTTGTTATTGCCAGTTTCAACTCAAAATGAAGCAATTTCGTACAATGATTACCTCAATTTGATAGAAAAAACAGTAGATGAATTAAAAAGTAATTCTGATACGCAAAAAATTGTCATTAGTCGAATAAAAGAGCTTGATAAAGAGAATATTAATTTATCCGAAACCTTCAAGAATTTGCATCAATATTATCCAAATGCATACGTTTATTTACGATATGATGTTGAGGAAGGTTGTTGGATTGGCGCTTCGCCAGAATTATTATTAAAAGAAGAAAATCAGTTAATACAAACCGTTTCTTTGGCTGGAACAAAAGCAAAAGAAGATGATTGGACAGATAAAGAATATCACGAACAACAGGTTGTAACAGATTATATTACGGCAACTCTAGCTCGTTTTACAAATTATGTAGACGTAGATGGTCCTTTTTCTGTAAATGCAGGTTTTTTTGAGCATTTAAAATCGTTTATTTCAGCTCAATTGACCGATAAAAATAAGCTATATGATGTTCTGAAAGCATTGCATCCAACACCAGCAGTAGGAGGTATGCCAAAAGATTTGTCAACAGATTTTATTTTGACTAACGAAGGTTATAATCGTACTTTTTATGCTGGATTTATGGGATATGAGACGGAAAATGAATCAGAATTTTTTGTGAATCTACGTTGTGCGAAAATCTATCAAAACAAAGTGAAATTATATGTTGGTGGAGGAATTATGCCAGATTCTATTCCAGAAAATGAATGGAAGGAAACCGAATTAAAATCTAAAACAATAGGAGAATTATTACTTTAATTTAACAAGAAATCAACTTAAATTAATATATAATGAAAAATCAACAAAAAACGATACTTATTACTGGTGCGAATAAAGGAATTGGTTTTGAGGCATCAAGACAATTGTTACAAAAAGGTTACTTTGTTTTTATTGGTTGTAGAACAAAAGAAAACGGAGAAGAAGCAGTAAAAGAATTAAAATCAGAAGGATTAGAGTCTGTAGATTATGTTATTATTAATATACGAGAAGATGATTCTGTTGCTGCAGCTGCGAAAGAAATTTCTTCAAAAATTGATTATTTAGATGGTTTAGTAAATAATGCTGGTTATGCAGGGAAAATTCCTCAAAATGCATCAGAAGTATCAATAGATTTGATAAAAGATGTACATGAAACTAATTTTTATGGTACAATTCGCACAACACAACATTTTTTACCACTTCTGATGAAAGCTCCACAACCTCGTATTGTAAATGTAAGTAGTGATATGGGATCTTTAACCTTGCATAGCGACCCAACTTACAAATATTACGATAACAAAATTACAGCATATTGTTCTTCTAAAACAGTTATCAATTCATACACTGTGATGTTGGCGTATGAGTTTATGAATACTAAATTGAAAGTAAATTCTATAAGTCCAGGTTTTACAAAAACGGGATTAAATGGTTACAAAGGAGTTAATACGGTAGAACAAGGTGCGCGTCCAATTGTAAATTTTATTACGATTGATGAAAATGGACCAACAGGTAAATTTTTTGACGAGAATTTAGCAGAACTTCCTTGGTAAAATAAGTAGTCAGTTAAAATTCAAAAATAGTAAACATCAATAATTCTAATAAAAACCTTAATTTCGAGGAATTAAAATTTTAATCAAAAAATAAGATATAATGGCTACAATCAATTGGCAGACTGTAAAAGAATACGAAGATATAACATTCAAGAAATGTGATGGTGTAATGCGAATTGCTTTCAATCGTCCTGAAGTTAGAAATGCTTTCCGTCCAAAAACAGTTTTCGAATTATTAGATGCTTTTCAATTAGCAGAAGAAGATCGCGAAGTTGGTGTCATTCTTTTGACAGGAGAAGGACCATCTCAAAAAGACGGTGGTTGGGCATTTTGTTCTGGTGGAGATCAGCGTGTTCGTGGTAAAAAAGGATATGAAGGACAAGATGGTGTTGGACGTCTTAATATATTAGAAGTACAACGTCTTATTCGTTTTTCTACAAAAGTTGTTGTGGCTGTAGTTAACGGTTGGGCAGTTGGTGGTGGACATTCGTTACACGTGGTTTGCGATATGACATTGGCATCTAAAGAGCATGCAATTTTTAAACAAACAGATGCAGATGTTGCTTCTTTTGATGGTGGATATGGTTCTGCATATTTAGCAAAACAAGTTGGACAAAAACGTGCACGTGAAATTTTCTTTTTAGGACTTAATTATTCTGCACAAGAAGCTTATGACATGGGAATGGTAAATTTAGTTGTTCCGCATGATGAGTTAGAGCAAGTTGCTTTTGATTGGTCACAAGAGATTTTAACAAAATCGCCAACAGCAATCAAAATGTTGAAGTTTGCATTCAATTTGGTAGATGATGGTTTAGTTGGACAACAAATTTTTGCTGGAGAAACAACACGTTTCGCTTACGGAACTGATGAAGCGGAAGAAGGACGTAATGCTTTCTTGGAAAAACGTCCAAGAGATTTTTCTAAATTTAGATAATCAATCAGAAATATTGACTAGTCCTGAAAAATAGATACATTTTTTCAGTGATTAAAAATACAT
>NZ_JAVXKG010000058.1:0-11045 GCF_036647415.1 Algoriella sp. | reverse complement strand
CCAAGCAGATTCAGGCTGTTTACAAGTATGAACAGACAATTTTAAAGGCTTATATTGAAGTTGCAAATCAGCTGTCAAAAATTAATAATCTGCAAAATACATACGATTTAAAAACGCAGGAAGTTGATGCGTTGACACAGTCTGTTACTATTTCAAACGATTTGTTTAAATCCGCTCGAGCAGATTATATGGAAGTTTTGCTTACACAGCGTGAGGCTTTAGAAGCTAAGTTTGAATTGGTTGAAACCAAAATGCAGCAGTTAAAAACAACGGTTGCAGTTTATAGAGCATTAGGTGGCGGCTGGAGTAATTAAAATTAGATTTAAAGACTGAAATGATTATATAAAAAGCGTTTCCATAAAAATGCCTCCAAATAGTGTATAACTTTTTGGAGGCTTTTTTTTTAAAGGATTTTTATTTCAATTAATATTTTGTATTATCATTATTTTAAATATTTAAAATTAATCTAATTAAAAAATAATTATTTAGGATGAAATTTACAAAAATTTTGTTGCGGGGGGGGGAATTGCCTTACCCTTTATAGCATATACAAACGAGAGTGTGTTTGATAACATTAAAGATGAAAATGCAGAGGCAGGATTATAGTACCAAACCAACATTTTAATGAAGGTAATCCCGTTTTTTATTAAAAGGATTGGGTATAGATACTCATCCTAGTAACTATTTTTCACCGTTGGATATTGTAGTGGAATAGAGGAGTATCACATATAGATGATCAACAAGTATCCTGAAGTAAAAACATTATACAATAGCCCGCCTTATAAGTGGAAACAAGTTATTGATGTACCAGACCATAACTAATACCGATAATTTGTATGTTGAAAACGTTACGGTTTATGATATAGTAGGTAAAGAAATTAAAAATAAAACATTTAGTAATGAAACGAATATTCAATTAAAGGTTGAAAATTTAGTAGTAGGTACCTATATGTTGCATTTACAAACAAATGAAGGTTTGGCAGTTAAAATTGGTTAAGAAGAAATTTTTGTTAAGGTTTTATATAGAAGCCTAAGCAAAAACTTCTGTATTTTTGTAGAATGAATTTCGAAGAACTAAAAGATTATCTTGATTTTAAAGCAGATCAGTACAACAATCCCAATTTTATAGAAAGCGATCCTATACAGATTCCGCATCGATATAAGATAAAAGAAGACATTGAAATCAGTGGTTTTTTAGCAGCTACAATTGCTTGGGGAAATCGAAAAATGATTATTAACAGTGCTACCAAAATGATGGATGCCATGGGAAATAATCCTTATGATTTTGTTATGAATGCCACAAATAATCAGATTGACGCGATTGATAACATTGTTCACAGAACGTTTAATTCAGAAGATTTTCGGTACTTTATTAAATCGCTTAGGAATATTTACAATAATCACGGTGGATTAGAAAACGTGTTTTCAGCAAATAATTCAATCAATCTACAAAACAGAATATCTGAATTTAAACAGATCTTTTTTGAATTAGATCATCCGCTTAGAACTACCAAACATATATCAGATCCGTTGAAAGGATCTTCTTCCAAAAGAATAAATATGTTTATACGGTTAATTAGGGTAGCATAAAATATAACCAATACAATTGTACTGTAAATAAACTGCGATTAATTATATATTTTTTTTGCGTGGTGGGATTGGGTAAAATCTAATAAGATTTTTAGTATCTAATTGAATTGATAGTTTTTCATATAACGATTTGACCAAAATATTATCAGTAACTTCATCAAATAGTGTTTCGTCATCTAAATAATCAACAGAATTGTTTTTGTAAAATTCATCTTCATCATCTGAATTAGATATAGTGATTTGTGCAGTTTGATTCCCTTCATATTTAATACTATTTAAATAAGAACCAAAATATTTTTCTCTAAACTTTTTTTTCTCTTCAGAAGTGAATCGGTTGAAATAACTAATAAAGTTGTTTTCAAATATCTCACGCTGTTCTTCAGATTTAAGTTTGTAGAGTTCAAACGTTTTTAATTGCTTGTCGGCAACATACATAAGCTTATGATCGAAATTTCGTAATTTGATTTCAAAAGCAAATTTTGATTTATCTGTGTTTTTTACTACAACAATTTTTTCAACTAATTCAGAGATTAGTACCTTAAGTCTTTCGAAATCAATATCATCAAAATATTCATTAAGTAATTTTTCAGTTTTATTGAGTTCATAATTTGACCTTTTCTTTTCTATATATATAGTTGTTTCCTCAATACTTTGCTTTAGTTCTTTAATCTGCCGATTGTATTTTCTTATTCTTTCGACAACAAAATCGTTATCCTCATCTTCCTCACTTTCAAACTTATTTAATAAAAGGTTTACTTTTTTATTTAAACTTTTTAAATTGTTCTGTTGTACTTTTAAATTGTTATCAAGTATGGTTAAATCTTCACTTTTTTTTAAAGATTCTACAACTGTAAAATCAAGTAAGAAAGTTTTAAATAATAAATTGACAATGAAGGTGTCAACTTTTGGAATATGAACTCCGAATGCTTCTTTACATGATAATTCATTATAATGCTTATGAAAATTCTTACATTTATAATTATTTTCACCTGCACTCATTTTATATCGTCCTGTTACCTCACTTCCGCAATAGGGGCAAAATAGAATTCCATTTAGCAAATATTTGTATTTATTATTTCTGCCTGCATATTTATTGTTGGATCTAATTTTTTGAACCTTTTCAAATACTTCCTCAGAAATTATCTTATGTTCTAATTCATTTTCTATTATCTCATCAATAGCATTATTAAATCTACTTACAGTAGTTTTGTAAATTCTTTTACCTATATAAATGGGATTTTCTAAAATTCCACCAATGACAGATGAATGCCATATTTTGGCTGAACGAGGTTTTATTTTTTTTGCATTTAACTTATTTGCTATTGTAAATGCACCAATACCCTGCAATGCGAAATCGAATATTTCTTTAACAATTTGGGCTTCTTCATCTATTACTTTATAAAAGTTTTTTTCGTCTCTTGTAAAACCATACGGTTTTTGTCCATGAGTTTTGTTTTCTTTAACTTTTAATTTATTAGCTTGTCTTACTTTTAAAGATGTAATTTCAGCATAATAACTATTAAAAGTAGACACCATTCGCCCATTCATTTTATTAGTTGGATCATTAAAATCAAATAGCTTCCCACCAATATATAAATCAATGGAATACGATATACAAGTATTTTCTATCAGCTTCCAAATGTCTAAATCTCTTTCAAGTCTTGATTGGTCATAACAATAAATAGCATCAATTTTTTTCTTTTTCGCATCTTTAAGAAGGTCATTAAATGATTTCCGATTACTGCTCGTACCTGTTATACCTTCATCAATATAGGTTTCGGTATCCCACTCATTACCTGCAAATTGGATTCCTGCTTCCAATTGTGTCTTAATAGAGTAATCTTCAAGACCTGATTTTAAATTTGAAATTCTACAGTATATTGCTAATCTTTTCATTGGTCAATCTGATCTATAATTTTTTATATCTGTTTTGAACTTGTTGAACTTTAGATTTCCTGAATGGAAAATTTTCTCGCAGTTCTTTATCAAGTGTTTCATCATACTGCCAATCAAAATCCAAAAATCCCCAAAAAAATTCGTAATATTCCTTTTGTTTTTGATCTCTGAAAATTATTACACCAACACACTTTTGTGATTTACTCTCATATTTATGAGCCATTGTTAAATTATGCAAGGCAATTTTCCAATTATGTGCTTTGGTTGAATGTAATGGTATAAAAACAAAACCGCAATCAGTTGCGGGAATATAGATTCTATAGGGAATAATATAATCTTCTTCTTCACATTTCTGTATTGATAAAACCAATCTTTTTTTGAATTCAATTAATTCAGAGCGATTTAGTTTGGCGAGTTCTTGAATTATTGGATAATATTCTGTTTGATAATTAATAAGTTTGATATTTTTATTGAAATTTTTAATAATTTGTGAAATATCAAAATCCTCTTCATTCTCTTTGAAATTTTTAACATTATTTATATAAGAAGCGTTGAAATGATCTGTCTCTAATGTTTCAAAAAAGTGTCCAAGAAAATATTGTTCAGGGAGGGAATTACTTACTTCTTTATTAAATAAAAATAGTCTTTCACGAAAACTTAAATACTCATCTATTTCAGCAGGGGTAATAAGAAATTTACATATCCAATAATAATCCTCTGTATGAAAAAGGTGAATTAGTCCAACATCAGTACTTTCGTAGAATTTTTGAGTTCTTTTTTGGTCAGGAAAATCAACATCAGGATTATAAATTATAATTTTTCTTATTTTAAGATTTTCCTTAGCTTGTAAAATATTCAACCTATGTCCTTTTTCATTTTCAATATATATTTCGGGATATGTTGAAATATATTTTATAGTTGATTTTATTTGTTTTACAGCTTTATTTAATACTTTATTTTCAAACCATTTAGTTTGTTCTGATGAATTGGCTTCTTTTTCCTTTATTTGGTAAATAAAAAAGAGATTATCAAGCCAAACAACATTATCTGCAAATTCTAATTTCTGTTTGTTATCCAATTCTTTAAAGTCATTCTTACTAAATGTAAATTCTTTAAAAAATATATTTGAGTTTATTTCTGTTATTAATCTCTCTGAATTGGTTGCAGACATACTTAAATATTTTCTTTCGTTAACTTTTTAACCTTTTGGACTGTAGCTAAAGATACAGAATTCAATTTAGCAATTTCTCGAAGTGAATATTTTTCTTTACTCAAATCTTTAATTACAGTTTTATATTTTTTGAGAAAATCTTCGGTCGTTTCTGTTGAACCATTTGTACGTCCTTTATAAACACCTTTAAGTTTTGCAATGTGAATGCCCTCCATCTGTCTTTCACGAAGATTTTCACGTTCTTGTTCGGAGAGAATTCCCAAGATATTAGCTATTAAATTAAAGACAGGATTTTTCTTACCGTTGATTAGTGAAGTTATACCTAAATTGGTGATGATAACATTTACTTGATTATCTTCAAGAAATTTCAGTGTTGTAGCAATATCATAGTGATTACGTCCCAAGCGATCTATTGAATGTATTTCTACCTCGTTAATCTTGCCATTAAGAATGTCTTTGATAAGACTCTTTGCTTGCGGTCGTTGGTTGAACTCAACAATGCCACTTATCTTATCAACGTATATTTTATCCGCATCTGTCTTTTCCTGACGATCAATATTTTGGTTGTTGGTGGATACTCTTATGTATTTTGCTTTCATGGCAAACAGTTATTTTGACAAATATAGTAAAAAAATAAAATGTATCATAATTAGGGTATTTATTTTAGTATATATAAGCATGTAAAAAACCAATACATTTTTTGTGTTGGTTTGTGCTAACTTCATCTATAGTTTTAAATTGTTACATGAAACTCCAAAAAATATAGCACTGTACTAATTTTAAGGTATGACAAATCTATACATTATATATTTTCATGGAATAAGCAAAAAATAAGATAGTTTCTTTATAATAAAAATGAGAAAAACCAACATTAAAAAAATGTTGGTTTTTACACTCAGTTAAGTTATTGTATAATATTATAAGAAGTATTTCAAATTTTAATTTGAAAGCTTCTTCATCCGTGATTCCAACGAAATAATTTTAGTGGTGTCAGGGAACAAATTGGATCCTTCTTCAGGAGCCATAAGTGCAGGTTTTATTTCTGCCCCTTTTGAAATTAAATCAGCAAATATTGAAATGAAATTCTTAAGCTTTTCAATATTTTCAGGTTCGTTTTTTGAAAAGTTCTCCGAAGAAACAAAATTTGCTTCGGCTGTTAGCAAAATCTGAGTCTCAGCTTTTTGAGCTGATAAGATATCTTCTAAGCTATCATTTTTTACTTTTAAGCCTCTCAACTGCTCTTCTAAAATTCTACCTTCAAGAATTTTCTTGTGTATAACCGCAGCCGACCAAACAATACTTGCTATCACGCTCACAGCTGTTGATCCAACAAATACATTTATCCAAATCGAACCATTTTCAACACTTACTATTTTAGTATGTCCTCCTATTTCATCTTGCAATATAACTTGCGTTAGAGCTAAATGAATTTCACGTGATACTTTTGATAAATCATCAAAATCTTCAACGGGTGGTAATTTGATATTGATTGAATCAGTACTTTCAGTTGGTGTTGTCTTTTCCAAAACTGAAATAAAATTCTCAATCAAACTTATTAATATGCTAATATTTGATTCTATCGATGCAAATTCCTCACTATTAACGCGTAATTTTAAGTTAGAGTTATTGAACAAAGCTGAATTATACAGGTCTTGAACTAAATTACTAAACAAACCCAATTTTTCAATACTATTAATACCTTGTCTTAATAATTGTAGTTCGTTAAGATCATAATAAGGAACACCATTTGAAAGAAGTTGTCTTGAATAATTCAATTCTAAAAGAGGTTTAATTTCTATAAGTTTTTGTTTTATCTTTTTAAGGGAAGTTTCCATATTGGTTATTAAAATTAAATTTATTTATTGGTAATTCGCAAATATATAAATATTTATTCTTTGAAATCCATAATTTGCTTTAGGGGTATTTTGAGATTTTTACATATATTATAAAGAGTACCTAAAGTTGGATTTGTCCGCCCTTTTTCAATTCTTATTAAATTATTATATTCTATATCTAAACGATCAGCAAATTCAGTAATAGTAATATTTTGACGTAACCTTTCTTCACGTATTTTTCCACCAACTATTTTAAAAACTTCTTCTTTATCCATTTTAATATCATAAATGATTGTTTGTAAAGGAAATTTTTTAAATTTGCTTCATATCAATCATATATGATAGTTTTGTTAAAGTTGCAACTAATGCTACTTTTTAAACAAATCATCTATTCTTAATAAAAATAATATGTTTAAAAAAATCACACTTATTTCTTTGGTTGTATTTTCAACCTCAACAACTTTTGTTTCATGTTCGTCGGACGATGAATCACAACAAAATCAAAATTCTTCTTACAATGTAAATCCACCCGATTGGGTTCAAGGTACTTGGAAAAATTCCAACAACGACCAATTTACATTTACATCAGACGATATTCAATATTCTGATGCCGACGGTGGATCATGGAAATTCTTACATAACAGTTGGCAACAAACAATCAACAATAATAAATCAAAATTTTACGACAAGACTAAAACGGACAATTATTATGAAGCTGAATACCATTATTATGAAGGCTTCTTGGATACTAATATTAAGGTAAATAAAACAGGGACAAATGCAATTACCGTGAAGTATACTTACTTCGGAGATGACGGGAGTGTAATTAATGTTGAAAATTATTCACTAACCAAATCTAACTAATATGCCGTTATATAAAATTAGATTTTCCACTAAGGGAATCGTGGATGAAATGGTTGTAAACTTGGATAACAAAGATGAGTTAGAAGCAACAGATATTTTAGTGCGTTTTTACAATGTAGACAATCCAATAATTATATCTATCATTCAAACAGATTCTGTTTCAGCAAAGTCATTTTCATCAAATTTTCTTAATGATTCAGAAAAGAAATCAACCGATATTTGGGCGGTTGTTACATTTGCAACAGCACTGATTGGTTTCATGTACTTACCTCTTTTGTTTGTGCCAATTTGCTTCATATCGTCCATTATTTCGTACTACCGTCTTAAGGACAACCAAAACCTTACAGGTAAAGGTTTGAGGCTAACAGGTGCTATAATTAACTCAATCAATATACTGTACTTGATGTACACTTTTGACCTGGGACCTTTTAATCCAAATAATTAATCAAATTTTACAACTACAATGAATACAAAAACAGCAAATTTAATAATTGTTATCGTAGTGGTTTTATCAGGTTTTGCTTGGTATCAACTATCATACAAGAAAAATGGTAAAGAAATTATTGAAAAGATAAAAACGACCAAACCCATAACTGTTGATAACGAAAACAATAAGAAGGAAATAGATTCTTTAAAACGTGAAGTTCAAACACTAAAGAATAGAGTTAAACGATAAATAATAAGTTCGGATGAAGAAAATAGGAATTGGATTATGCTTATTTGGTTTAATACTCTGTTTAATAGGTATGACAGGAGTTGAATTACCTGCTTTAAGCAGAAATCTTAAATCAACCAAATCAGCGGTGGAAAAAGTTAAAGAGCTTCATACAACAGCAACCAATCAAAATAATGCTGAAAACCTTGGATATAATGAAAATGTTCAAAATTCTAACAAAGAACAACTGATTGAACAGCAGGTTTATAAAGATGAGTCCAATTACAGCAAGATATATAAAAATGGTGTTCAAAATCATAACGATTATGTAAGAGGTAATGACGGAAAAATTTACGAAAATAAACTATGTTTTAACTGTTCAGGTGAGGGAGTTACAATATTTCTCAATCCTGCAACAGGACAAAAAGAAACAGAAATTTGTAGAGCATGTGACGGTGTCGGACAGATTGGTTATTAAATACAGGTAGGGAAATTTCCTACCTTTTTCTTTTTAAGCCTAATTCACATAGTTTGTATTTTGCAATTTATTTATACGTTGTTACTTAACCTATCGATACAAATGTTTGAATTGAGGCAAGATAACCAATGTTAAATGGAGATTTTATCTCATTTTTTACCACCATCCGTCCTCCCTCGCACGTATCCTGTTAATCCCTGTCTCCCCTCCCGTTAGGTCGGAATACACCCAAGTTGATTAAAAAAATTTTTTAATTTTTTTCTCTTTTGGTAACAACCATCGCTTAAACAATAAACCGTTAGAACTAACTCATAGTGTGTGTTATATTGTTAATATAGTCTTATGAAATATTGGTTGGTAACTAAAACCTTTGATTAAAAATTATACCGAATATTAAATCTAAGGGTGGCATAAGAAAATACCTATAGCTTAATTAGAGAAAAATACAAATATATTTTTGTTTGTATTTTATTGAAAATCAAAATTTTAAAAATATTCTATAAAAATATTTTACGTTCAATTCATCTTTTTATCATTTATACACTATTTATAATCAAACCCATTTTTGTAGCAATATTGTTATCATTAATGGGCATATTATAAGTAATAAGTAATGAACAGAATATATTTACCAATAAGCTTTTTCTTAGATCGAAATATTATAGATCTAAGTATGGATCAAATCAAAAGAAGAATAAAAGATACAAAAAAACTATCTGTACTAAACCCTAATGTTGAAGACATTGTATGTTTTAAAAAGTTTAAAAACACGTCAGGATGGACAATAAATTACGAATATTTGGACTATTTTAAAAGACAAAGAAATCATAAGAAACCAAATCAAAAAACAAAAGAAAAGAGCATCAAAACCTCAATACACGATCGAAAGATTGATTATGAGTTTGAAATCACCATGAATTTTAAAGATGGTTGCAATTTGAATCATGTTGATGGTGGATCATACGATGTCAGTTACTATACCCACATAGCTCATGAAATATTCCGCTTAAATAGAAACGATATGTTTTACATGGTAGAAAAAGATAATGAAAATTATCATCATGTTCACATTGGTTTAAACGGTGATCCTGATGAAATAGTAGTCATCGTATCTATTTTACTTTTGAGACTTGTACAACAGAATGATTTAAACTCTAATATTCCCAACGGAAAGAAAATAAACTTCGATAGAATACACAACCAATTCGGTTTTAAGAAATACCTGAAAAAGAATTACTATTCCACCCGTTATGGTGAAACAGTTGTACCATTAACCTTTATATATACAGATGAAAACGAAATATAAAATTATACGCACACCAATTATACACTCGATAAATGAAGATGAAACAGATAAAAAATTTATTGATCCTTTTTACCGCTATGGAACTATTAACAATCCAATGTTGTTTAAAAGTCTTACGTCAGCATTAGATTATTTCAACCATTTAAAGGAAACATTTGATTGGTTTGACTATGTGCTTGATGCACCAATTGATTATATGTACCAAGATAATTACCCAATTCAAGTGGTTAAATGTTTTTATGAGACGGATGAATGGAACGCTAATGAATTTGGAGAGGTTTACTTTTATCCGCATAGCTTTAACGACTATAGAATTTTACCTCGAATTATTGGTGAAAGAAATGATAAATATTAATGATCTAATTATTAAATCTATTTAATTCCTTCAAAAACACCCAAGCCAAATAAAGCAAAATCATATTTAACAGGATCTGTTGGATCGAATTTTCGTAATGCTTCGTCCAATTCAATCAATGCTTTTTGATCGTTTTGCTTTCGGTTTAAAATACCTAAAGTTCGAGCTACATTGCCAGAATGAACATCCAAAGGACAAGATAATTCTGATGGTGAAATAGATTTCCAAATACCAAAATCTACTCCCTTTTCGTCATTTCTTGTAAGCCAACGAAGGTACATATTCAACCTTTTCGAAGATGATCCCTTTAATGGATCTGATATGTGTTTGGTTGTTCGAAGAGGGTGATCTAATTCAAAAAAGATCTTTTTGAATTCTGATATTCTATTTTGAAGACTGATTGAAGTGTTAGTAGAAAACACTTTTTCCAATCCACCATGATTTGAATAAATATTTTGAAGTGATTGAATAAAATACTTAAAATCTTCTGTGTTAAAAGTTCTATGAACAATATTTTCAACACTTTCTATTTGATCGTCCGTCGCATTCATTACAAAATCAAATGGATTATTTCCCATAGCATCCATCATTTTACTCGCACTATTGATAATCATTTTTCGATTACCCCATGCAATGGTTGATGCTAAAAAACCACTTATCTCAATATCCTCTTTGATCTTAAATCTATGAGGAATTTGTATTGGATCGGACTCAATAAAATTTGGGGTGTTGTATTGATCTGATTTAAAGTCTAAATATTCTTTTAATTCATCAAATTTCATCTAACAAATATACATCAAAGAATTAAATTTATACTCTACCCTAATTAACTGTTTATACATGTTTTTGCGCTGGGTTTCGCGTAAAGATACAAACGGAGTCGATTTTGGTATTT
>NZ_JAVXKG010000057.1:0-11185 GCF_036647415.1 Algoriella sp. | reverse complement strand
AAGTAATCTAATTATTCACCTAAAAAGAAATTAAAAAATGGCAATTTTTGTATACGCAGAGTCACACGACGGAAAATATAAAAAAGCAGGTTTAGAAGCTGTTGCTTACGGTAAAGCTACAGCAGACGTTGCTGGAGATACAGTTACAGCAATCGTTTTCGGAAATGCTGCTGCAGATGAATTATATAAATACGGAGCTTCTAAAGTTGTAAAAGTATCTAATGATGCTTTAGCTAAATTTGACGCTAACTCTTTTGCTAAAGCTTTAGCTGAGGTAGCTCAAGGAGATGTTGTTGTATTACCATCTACTAACGAAGGTGCTACAATTGCTCCAGTATTGGCATATAAAACAGGTGCATCTTTAGTAACAAATGTAGAAAAAGCTCCAAAATCTGTTGCTCCATTTACAGTAGAACGTAAAGCATTTTCTGGAAAAGGAATAGAAACAGTTGCAGTTTCTGGTAAAGTTGTAGTTACAGTTTTACAAAATGCATTTGGAACAAAAGAAAATGCAGTTTCAGGTTCGGAAGAATCAGCTACAGTATCAGTTTCTGATGCAGATGCAAAAGTAAAAGTTCTTTCTACGGAATTAGCTTCTACAGATAAAATTGACTTGAAAGAAGCAGAAATAGTTGTTTCTGCTGGTCGTGGTCTTAAAGGACCAGAAAACTGGGGAATGATAGAAGAATTAGCAAGTGTTTTAGGTGCAGCAACAGCATCATCTAAACCAGTAGCTGATATTGGATGGAGACCTCACGCAGAACACGTAGGACAAACGGGTAAAGCAATTGCACCAAATTTATATATCGCAATCGGTATTTCAGGAGCAATTCAGCATTTAGCTGGTGTTAACGGTTCTAAGACAATTGTTGTTATCAATAATGATGCAGAAGCACCTTTCTTCAAGGCAGCAGATTATGGTATCGTAGGTGATGCTTTTGATGTAGTTCCTAAATTTATAGAGGAATTAAAAAAGTACAAAGGTCAAGCATAATCATTAATTATAGATTATAAATTCAGTCCGAATCATTTAGGTGATTCGGATTTTTTTTATCTATTAAAAAAAGATTAAATATTCGTCAGTTTTTCATAGATTTACGCCCAAATGGATAATTTAATAAGATTAAATATTAAAGGAATTTCTTACAGTCAAACACAGACTGGTGCTTATGCATTAATTCTGGAAGAAAAAGTAGGAGGAAGAAAGTTACCAATTATTATTGGTAGTTTCGAGGCGCAATCTATTGCTTTAGCTTTAGAGAAAGATATTAATCCTCCACGCCCATTAACACATGACTTATTTGTTTCGTTAGGAAAAGAGTTTCATTTGAATGTAGATTCAATTTATATTTATAAATTAGAAGATGGTGTTTTTTATTCGAATATTATTTTCTTGAATGAAGATGGACAACGTGCCGAAATTGATTCGAGAACTTCAGATGCAATTGCATTAGCGGTTCGTTTTAATGCGCCAATTTATGCTTATGAGCATGTTGTGGAAAAAGCAGGAATTCATTTGGACGTGATGCAAGAAGAAGATGAAAATATCAAAAGAGCGACGCAATTTGAAGATGATATTGATCTTTTAGTAGGTTTAGAGAACGATCTAAACGAATACGAAGGTTGGACGAAGGACGAACTTGATATCGAAATGAAGAAAGCTGTACAAAATGAAGATTACGAATTAGCAGCGCGCTTACGTGATCAAATAGATAACATGGAAAACTAATAACTATTTCATATAATTATGTCTTTAAAAACTAGACTAATCGTCATGAACTTCCTGCAATTATTTGTATGGGGAGCATGGTTAATAACTGTTGCAAACTATTGGTTTGGAACAAAACAGTGGGATGGAACCAAATTTGGATTAATATTTTCTACAATGGGTTTTGCTTCATTAATAATGCCAACTATTACAGGAATTATAGCTGATAGATGGATTAACGCAGAAAAATTATATGGTTTTTTGCATATCGCTTACGCAGTGGTACTTTTTTATTTACCACAAGTTGATAATCCCAATACGTTCTTTTGGGTAATGTTAGTAGCAATGGCTTGTTATATGCCAACAATTGCGCTAAACAACTCTATTTCTTATACTGTTTTAAAATCTAATAATTACGATGTTGTAAAAGATTTTCCACCAATTAGAGTTTGGGGAACAGTAGGATTTATAGTAGCAATGTGGATTACAAACCTTTCTGGAAATAAAGCGACAGAATACCAATTTTATATTGCAGGAGTTGCCGCTGTTATACTAGGGTTATATGCATTTTTTACAATACCGCCATGTAAACCACAAAAAAAGAACATAGGAAATTCTAGTTTTGTAGAATTATTAGGACTAGATGCTTTTAAGTTATTTGCCAACTATAAAATGGCTTTGTTCTTTATTTTTGCAATGTTTTTAGGAGGAGCTCTACAATTAACGAATGCTTATGGTGATGTATTTTTGGACGAGTTTAAACATTTTCCTAAATATGCAGACTCGTTCGTAATAAAGTATTCGACCATAGTAATGTCAATTTCTCAAGTTTCAGAAACATTATTTATACTAGCGATTCCATTTTTCTTGAAAAAGTATGGAATTAAGAAAGTAATGTTAATCTCTATGTTAGCTTGGGTATTACGTTTCGGATTATTAGGATTCTCTAACCCTCAAGAAGGATTATGGATGATTATTTTATCATGTATTGTGTACGGAATGGCATTCGATTTCTTTAACATTTCGGGGTCTTTATTCGTAGAAACGAATACAGATTCGCGTATGCGATCATCTGCGCAAGGTTTATTTATGATGATGACAAATGGCTTTGGTGCGGTGTTCGGAAGTTTAACTTCAGGATGGCTAATTGATAAATACTTTACAAGATCATTTAACAATACACAAGAATTCTCAACTTTTTTAGATACAACAGAAGATAATAGTCATATGCTCGATTTTGTGAAAAATAGTGGAGTGACTATAACAAATGGAGTTTTTGACAAAGCAATAATGTTTAAAGACTGGGAATATATATGGCTTTGTTTTGCAGCTTATGCATTAGTAATCGCTATTTTATTTGCGATTTTATTTAAACATGAACATAATCCAAATGAAATGGAGGATATAAAACATTAAATGATTAATAGTCATAAAAATATAAAGCAAGAATTTTTATTCTTGCTTTTTTTTTATAATTTTAAAAAATCTAAATGAAAAGTTAAAAACGCTATAAAAACAGACTTATGAATGATCAACCAAACGACGGATTAAAACAATTTGAAAACGGAACTCCTCCAGATAATAATCTTGTTTGGGCTATTTTATCAACAGTTTTATGTTGTTTACCTTTAGGAATTGTATCGATTATTAAATCGACAAATGTTAACACACTTTGGGCTCAAGGTCAATATGACGAAGCGCGTAAAGCAGCAGACGATGCAAAGAAATTTGCAATGTGGAGTGCTGGAGTAGCTGTGGCAGTTTGGATAATCGGAGCGATTCTTTATTTTGCATTTTTTGCAATGATTTTAGCTGGAGCAGCAGCAAATGATGGTAGTTACTAAACAAAATAGAATACGTATAAAATTATGCTCCATCTTAGTCTTAAGTGGAGCATTTCTTTATTATTTCTTTTTCAACAATCCTGTAGATAAGGGAACAGTTTTTTTACGTTGCCCTTCCTATTTTTTATTTGGTATTTATTGCCCAGGATGTGGCTCTCAACGTGCAATACATCAATTGTTACATTTCAATTTTGTAGAAGCATTACGTTATAATGCATTATTAACAATTGCTTTTCCGTTACTTATTTATATTGCTTTTGTTTGGTTGTACAATTTTATTTTCGAGAAAGAAATTCGAATCAAATTGTTTTACAACAACAAATTTGTTTGGTTTGTATTCGGATTAATTATTGTTTATGGAATCGCTCGAAATATCTCGATTTTTCCATTTACACTATTATCTCCACCTTAATCCTGAATGCGTTTATACGTCACATACGAGTAGGCATAAGTGTGTTTTTCATCTTTCATAAAATTTTCTCGATCTACTTCTTCCCAGATTTCTTCATCAATTTCTGGAAAATAAGTATCACCTTCAAATTCATGATGAACCTCTGTTATATAAAGAACATCCGCAAATTCCATTGCTTGTTTATAGATGTTTCCACCACCAATGATGTAAATATCTTCGTTTATTTTTTTTGCAGATTCTATTGCTTTTTCCAAAGAAAATTCTTTTTCAACATTTTCTGCTTGCCAATTTTTATCACGGGTAATAACAATATTTGTACGATTAGGTAAGGGTCTTCCTAAGGATTCAAATGTTTTGCGTCCCATAATAATAGGATGTCCAGATGTTAAATTCTTGAAATGTTTCAAATCATTTGGAAGATGCCAAATCAATTCGTTTTTTGCGCCAATTACGTTGTTACTTGCTTTTGCTACGATTACGTTTATCATAAGTTATAAGGTAAAAAAAGCTATCCTTTTTGGGGGATAGCTTAACAAATATAATAATTTTTGAATATTATTTCATTTTATTTATTGCATCTTGCAATTGCTCTATTTGTTTTGAGAAATGTGGAGACTTTATTGTTTTTCCAGCTGTAGTTTTCAATTGAAGAGCTTTTGTCGCCATTTGTTTTATAGCCATAGATGCTTGTGGATTTTGCTCTTTTAGATATGGATAATAACGAGAATATGTTTTTGCAATTTCAGCTGTTGCATCAGCAGTATCATTTGTCATAATCCAATTAAAAGCTTGTTCTGCAATTTTTCCTTTTTCGGGATCTTGAAATTTAGCAAATTCGTACATCGCAGCAGATTCAGCAATTAATACAGCCTTGTCAAACTGATTATTTTTCATCCAAGTAGGAACTAAAGCTATAGCCAAATCAGGAGAACCTTTTATAACCTCATCTTCTATATTTGCTGTTAATTCATTTATTTTAGAAGGATTATTTTTTAAAATTCCCGTTAATGCAGCCCCTTGTACGCTAAATGATGGACTTTTTACTGCTTTTTCATAAATCGTTGCATCAAAAATATTTGCTTCATTTAAAGCTGATAAAGCAGCCGCTTGTACCAACGTTTTCGGATCATTTACAGCCAATTGTTTCAACTTAGCTGTAGCTTTATCCATCATTGGTTTAGATTTTACATCAATTTGATGAATTGCATTAATCCTAACTCCATCAAAAGGATCATTTAAAGCTTCGACTAAAACTTCCGCAGCCCTCGGATTTGTAGCTTGTGCATTTGCCATTGCTTCTATCGCTAGAATACGTGCAGTATAATTTCCTTTTCCAGCTTTGTACTGTGCAATAAATTCTTCTATCGATTTTTTATCATCTAAATCACATAATAAAACTTGATCGGCATTCGGAATTACGACATCTGGTTTTTGATTTGCAGTAAATTCGAAAATTGTTTCCGCTTGTTTTGGAACCCAAACTTGTTGACGTGTCGTTTTTCCATTTTCTACAATATCAATAGCAAAAGGAAATTCGAACAATTTCGAGGTATCTTGACGAACTATAATTTTTACTTTTTTGGTAGTTGCTGAATAATCAGAAATAGTTGTCAATTTTGGATGTCCACTATTAAAATACCATTGATCGAAAAACCAATTCAGATCTCGTCCAGAAACTTCTTCTAAAGCAAGTCGTAATTGTGCAACTTCGGCTTTTCCGTATTCATTTTGTTTTAAATAATTGCTTAAACCTTTGAAGAAAGCATCATCTCCCAGAAAATTGCGTAACATGTGTAAAATAGCTCCTCCTTTGTTGTAAGAAACGCCATCAAACATATCTTCGCGAGAGTTATAATGTGGGCGAACCAAATTTTTTGTAGGTCCATCACCTTGTTTGTAACCAAAAATTTCGTTGTAACGATGTTCATCTGCTTTTTCTTTTCCATATTTATATTCAAACCATAAATATTCAGAATAGTTTGCAAAAGATTCATTAACAGTTAAATTAGTCCAACTTTCTGCTGTTACTAAATCGCCAAACCAATGATGAAATAATTCGTGAGCAATAACATATTCAGCCGTATTTTCATCAACTAATTGACCAGCTTTTTGCTGAACGCCATCATGAAAAAGAGAGGCTGTTGTATTTTCCATTGCTCCCGAAACATATTCTCGCGCCGTCATTTGCGCATATTTCTCCCAAGGAAATGGATAATTTAATTTATCAGAAAAAAATTGAATCATTTCTGGAGTATTTCCAAAAATTTGTTTTGCAACATCTTTGTAAGCTGGTTCTACATAATAATCTACATTGATATTTTTCCATTTATCATTGATTATGGCATAATCTCCAATTCCGAAAAAGAATAAATATGGCGCGTGTTTTTTATCAAATTTCCAATAATCAGTTTTTGTTCCATCCGTATTTTTCTTAGTCGATTTCATTATTCCATTGGATAACGAAACATATTTATCTGGATAAGTTAATGTGATTTCTTGTGATGTTTTTTGATTTGTTTTATCAATCGTCGGAAACCAACAAGAAGAAGATTCTGTTTCGCCTTGTGTCCAAATTTGTGTTGGGTAATTTGGTTTATCTCCTTTAGAATTGATAAAATAAACACCTTTTGCATCACTTATTGCGCTACTTCCTTCTTGTTTCACTTCATTTGGACGAGCTGTATATTTGATGTAAAGTGTATATTGTTGATCTTTTTGATAGGTTTTATCTAAATCAATATTTAGTTGTAAATCATCATATTTATAATTTAATTTTTTCTTAGTTGTACCATTTACCAACGAAACTTCATGAATAATCATAGCTTTTGCATCAAGCGTAAGTTTATTAGTTGCATAAAAATGAGGTTTTAAAGTGACCCATTCTTCTCCATGAACTTCTTCTTTTTGATAATCAAATTTTAAATCTAATTTCGTGTGAACAAGATTATTGATTCGTTCTGCTTCGGCACGATAAATATCTAATTTATTGGTTTGATTTTCAGAATAACTTGGCGGCGAAGTCATTACTTGAGCATGTGCAACGCTAGCAAAAATGAAGGCTGTTGAAAGCCATAAAAATCTTTTCTTCATTTTTAGTTTTTAAATTTTATTGGTTGATAATTTTCTCGAAAAGTTACAAAAAAAGCCTCCAAATTGGAGACTTTAAGTGTTTTTTATGATTCTTTTGACTTATTTAGAGATTTCTTGAAACTTGTAAATAGAATTTGAATACGGAATTTTATAAAATTTAATTAAATTATCTTGATTAGAAGTTGATTCAATATTTTTATTCTTGATCTTTTCGTATACTATAATTCCATTTTTTATCTCAATAATATTGATATCATTTTTTATCTCATTCACTTTTATATTAAAAACAACTAAATTTTCTTTATTGAAATCAATGTCTCCGATTGGAACTCCAGGCATGCGAGTCGCATTTATTGGACCCAATGTTTTACCAAGTTCTGTATCATTTTTAAGCGTAAAAACAGAATCGAAGTTTTCGAGAGAATTTTCTTTAAGTTCTAAGATTAAATAATTTTGATCATCAAAGTTATCTTGACGTTTATCTATATTATTTGTAGTGCAACTTAGTATAAATAAAGAAAATGTAAGAAAAATAGTTTTCATAATGGTTGTGTTTTAAATTACAAAACCCATTAAAGAATGGGTTTTGTATGAATTATTTAATGAAAATAAATTATTTGATAATTAATTTCTTCGTTTGTACTGCATCTCCATCATTGATTTTTACAATATAAACACCTTTTGGTAAATTAGTTGCATTGATTGCTTGATCTATTTTACTTCCAGAGACATTGTACGATTTTGTAGAAACAATTTGTCCAGCAAGGTTAATAATTTCTGTTGTTACCTTGTTTGTTTTTGTATTCATTCGAATATTGAAATTTCCATTTGTTGGGTTTGGATAAATAAATAAATCATTTTGTTTTGTAACGTCTGAAACAGCTAATTTAGAAGTTTCACGATGACATAACTCTACTCCGATTTTATTTATTGTACCCACATTTCCTACACCTAAATCGTATAATCTGAATAAATAATTTCCATTTGCAGATTTACCTTCGTAGCGTTTTAGATCAAGTGTTCCTGAAATTACAGCGTCTTTTACTCCACAATTGTCAAAACTTGAAGCTCCGAATCTATTAAATTTATAAGATAAATCTGGTGTTGAACAGTTTTGGTACCATGCATATTGATACCTTTGATCAACTCCTGATTTAGCAAACATTAAGACTAATTCTTTAGAATTGGCATGTGTAATATCTGTGATTACCGAGATATCTTCAATATTTTTTGTTACTCCAGAAACAGGTAGTGGAACATCTGTCATACCAGGAGATGTACCAACAGCATCTTTCATTGTGATTGGAGTTGTTGTGAAGTATTGATTACAAGATAAACTTACTTCGTATCCAATAGCAAAAATTGGAGAAGCAGCATAGTAAATATTGTCAATCGCTTCTATGATAATATTTGCTTTTTCAGCAGTAATATCATTTGGTAATGTAATAGATACTTTACCGTTGTTTGGAGTTGATTCTACTAATGTTGTAAAAGTCTTTCCTTCGTCTGTTGTTAATTTTACTTTTACATTTTGTGTGTTAATTGTTCCTGTATTAGTTCCGGCAACATCCCAATTTAGATCAAATGTTTCTCCAGATTTAAATGATTGATTAAGATCGATATTGTTAATCTTAAATGGACCATCTTCTGTAATAGTTATAAGAGCTTTATCTGAATCAATTTGTCCACCTCCTTGCTTGTTATCTCTAACTTGTAAGACAAAATTCATTACCTTTGCAACATCAGAAACGGTGTTCCATGTAGAGTATAATTGACTGTTTAGTACATTTTCCATAGGAGGAAAATATCTTTCAGGATTTGAAGAATGTTCGTAAACTCTAAAGTTTGCACCATCTTTATTTTTACTACTTGGGTTTTTGAAACTATTACCTGTATAAGTCGTAATAGGATCAGATTGCTCCCAAGAATAAGTTAATTTATCACTATCAGTATCACTTGCATTCCCAATTAGATGAAAAGCTGTTCCTTTTGGAATTGAATAATCTTCTCCAGCATTTGCAACAGGAGGAGTGTTAGTACTTTCAGTTGTAGTACCACATGTTTGTTTCGCTAAATAATTATTAATTTGTTCTAAATTGTAATGATTAAATTGAGAAATAAAAGTGCTTTGAACATCATGACTTCCTGTTACACCTGGATATCCCATAACAGTTACTCCACTTCCGATTTCTCGGTTTGCCATAAACCCTTCGTTTCTTGAATGTACGTGATTAGCACCGAATTGATGTCCCATTTCATGTGCTCCAGCGACAGCAAAATTAAAACCTTCTGGATTTGTTTCTACAGGTCCAATATATGCAGCGCCTTTTATTTTATTATTACAAACACTTCCGATAGCTCCTGCATTTCCTCCACCAAGAAGATTAGTAAATAGAATACCTATATCGTAATTATCCGAACCAATATTAGCATCTAATTGTTTTTGAACTTCAGCGTTTAATCCAGTAGTTTTAAAAGGGCTTGAAGCTGCTGTAAGATATGTTACTTTATCTAAATTATCTGCCAATTGAAAAGAAATAGCCAGATCATTTTCATATATAGGTAATATGTATGTTAAAGATTTTGTAACAGCTGCAATAGATGTTTCTAATGTAGGATCTTGAGTTCCTGAGTGAAATTTATTGTATTGATAATCAGTTACTATTGCAAGTTTGTATTTTCTGTAATTTGTTGGATTATTTATTGCTTTTGATTCGCTAGTTAAAGCAGAAGTGTTTTGATCTACATTACCACAACTAAAGTTTTTTAAACTTGGTAGATTTTCGCTGTCAATTAATTCATATTGACCATCTGTTTTTTCGATGATATATTTATCTGTAGAAGAGTAAATAATTGCATTAATTCCTTGACTTGTAGAAAAACCTAAACTAATTTTTTTTAACGGATCAGAAGTAGAATATCCATAATATGATTTAATATTAGGAAACTGCTCCTTCATTTTATCATTTAATATTTCTCTTTCTACTAAAATAAATCGTTCGTTTTTTCCTTTATTATTCGGAATTGTAACTTCTAATTTTGAAGTTTTACTAAAAATTTTAGAAGATAATTGGTTTTCAACATTTTTTAAATCAACAAATGTTTTTTTTGTATTAGATAATGAAGTATCAATATTTCTTAAATGATTATTCCCATTTTCTTGCGCATAGGTAATAGTCATAGCTAAAAGTATAGCTACGAGTGTAAAATTTTTTCTCATAATAATGTGTTAATTTAATTTTTAATAAAACTAATTAAGTTATTATGAAATTCAAAAAAAATAACGTTAAAAAACAACAATAATTGTAGTTTAAACCGCTACAATTCCTTTGATATGTGGATGTGCCTGATAATCGATTAACTCAAAATCCTCGAAAGTAAAATCAAAAATATCTTTTACATTAGGATTTATTTTCATTGTTGGCAATGGAAAAGGTTCGCGTGTTAATTGTAATTCTACTTGCTCAAAATGATTTTTATAAATATGAGCATCTCCAAAAGTGTGTACAAAATCTCCAACCTCTAAGTTACAAACCTGCGCTACCATCATTTGTAATAATGCATAAGAAGCAATATTGAATGGTACACCCAAAAAGATGTCTGCACTACGTTGAAATAATTGTAATGATAATTTACCATCATTTACATAAAATTGGAAAAAAGCGTGGCAAGGCGCCAAAGCCATTTGGTCTAATTCGCCAACATTCCAAGCAGAAATAATAATTCTACGCGAATCTGGATTATTTTTTATCTGATCGATAGCGACTTTTATTTGATCCACAACTTCGCCATCTTGTTTTTCCCAAGAACGCCATTGATGCCCATAAACAGGACCTAAATCTCCGTTCTCATCTGCCCATTCGTTCCAAATTCTAACATCATTATCTGTTAAATATTTGATGTTTGTATCACCTTTCAAAAACCAAAGCAATTCGTAAACAATCGATTTTAAATGTAATTTTTTCGTGGTAACCAATGGAAAACCTTCGGATAAATCAAAACGCATTTGATATCCAAAAATACTTTTAGTTCCTGTACCAGTTCTGTCTTCTTTAAAAGAACCTTCTGATAATACTTTTTTACATAAATCGTGATATTGTTGCATTTTGATTATATTTAACCTTTCAAATT
>NZ_JAVXKG010000056.1:0-13258 GCF_036647415.1 Algoriella sp. | reverse complement strand
AGCAGATTGGAATTGGTTATATGATAACACTGTAAATACTGCATCTCCACAATACAATGTATACAAATTACCTTTAGAAGCTCCTAATCGTGGTGGAAGAGTAATAACAGACATTTCTACATCTAACACAACTGCATCTCCAAATGGCTGGCACAATACAGCTGAAGGTACAGTAAAAACAAGAACTGAAGGTAATAATACAAGAACAACTCGTGATCACGAATCAAAAGGATTTCAATCTTATAATTCGAGTTCAAATACCGTGACTCTTAAAGATACAGATTATGCAGATGGAGGAAGCGCCTTAAATTTTGACTTTCCTATAAGCCTATCTAGTCATCCTTACACAAGTTGGGAAGCTGCAACAACAAACTTGTTCTACATGAACAATATGATGCATGATATCTTCTATAATTATGGTTTTACAGAAGCTAATGGAAATTTTCAAAAAGATAATTACGCAAAAGGTGGTACAGGCAAAGATGATGTTGTTGCTCTAGCTCAAACAGGATTATCACTTGGATCAGTTAATAATGCAACTTTTGCAACACCTGCTGATGGTAGATCTCCACGTATGGCTATGTTTTTATGGAATAAAAATCCAGAGCCACTTATAGTAAATAATCCTTCTTCTATTGCAAATAGCTATCAAGCTACAATAGCTACTTGGGGAGGTACATTAACTTCGACTCCTTTGACAAAGGATTTTGTTTTAATGTTAAAAAATGAAACTTCAGGAACACCATACGATGGTTGTGGTACATTTACAAACACAACAGAAATTACAGATAAAATTGCGGTTATCTATCGTGGAGACTGTTCTTTTAGTATAAAAGTAAAAAATGCACAAAATGCAGGTGCCAAAGGAGCTATTATTGTAAATAACGTAGACGGAATGATTAACATGTCTGGTGACGATACTACAATTACAATTCCGGCAATCGCAATTAGTAAAGCTGATGGTGATTTAATTATAAATGAATTAAAAAATAAAGTAACCGTTAATGGATCTTTAGTTAAAGGAGAAGCATCTTACATTGACGGTAGTTTAGACAACGGAATCATTGCACACGAATATGGACACGGAATCTCTAATCGTTTAACAGGTCCTATATCAAATGCAAACTGTCTAAACAATCTAGAACAAATGGGAGAAGGTTGGTCAGATTTCTTTGGATTAATGATTACTCAACTTCCTACTGATAAACCAACAACTAAAAGAGGTATTGGTACATTTGCTACAAATCAACCAATAGATGGACCAGGAATTCGTCCTACTGCTTACTCTACAGATATGACTGTAAATCCTGCTAAATATGGCTTCTTAAAAACTTATGGAAATCAAGATTCTCCACACAATACAGGATATGTTTGGGCTTCTATGCTATGGGATTTAAACTGGAAAATGGTGAATAAATATGGTTTCTCTCCAGATTTATACAATGGTAAAGCAGGTAACAATATTGCATTACAATTAGTAATGACTGGTCTTAAATTACAACCATGTTCTCCTGGTTTTGTTGACGGTCGTGATGCAATTCTTAAAGCTGACGAACAATTAAACGAAGGAAATAACAAATGTGATATTTGGACTGCTTTCTCAAACAGAGGTTTAGGTTATAGTGCAAAACAAGGACTTTCGAATAGTAGAACAGATGGTACAGAAGCATTTGACATGCCTCCAGTAGATGTTTTAGATTGTTCTTTAGCTACAAGCGAATTAAAATCTTCAACATTCCAAATTTATCCAAATCCAACAAAAGATGTGGTTTATATTGTAGACAAAACAATCAAAAATGACATAAAAGTAGAGATTGTTGATTTAACTGGAAAAGTAGTTTCTACACAAACAGTTAAGTACGATGGGCAAAAAGGTAGTTTAACAACTAATAATTTACCTAAAGGTGTGTACATATTAAAATTCAATACTGAGAATGGTACAATTACTAAAAAATTAATTAAAAACTAAAATTTAATTAAATTTTAATATAAAAGCAAAAGCTCATCATTTGATGGGCTTTTCTTTATTATTTTATCTCCAATAAAATCAGTTTATCATCTATCGAAAACAATTATCTTTGCTGCAATTATTTCGAAAAAATTTATGATTACAGTTAATGATATAGCCGTTCAGTTTGGTTCTACAACTTTATTTAGTGGAGTTAGTTTTGTAATAAACGAAAACGACAAAATTGCCTTAATGGGTAAAAATGGTGCAGGAAAATCTACTTTGCTTAAAATTGTTGCAGGACTTAATAAACCATCTTTAGGTAATATCTCCGCTCCAAAAGATGCAGTTATAGCCTATCTTCCACAACATTTATTGACAGAAGATAATTGCACTGTTCGCGAAGAAACTTCAAAAGCTTTTGCAGAATATTTATCAATGAAAAATGAAATTGATGAAATTAACGATCAATTAACTGTAAGAACTGATTACGAGAGCGACGAATACATGAAATTGATAGAACGTGTATCCGAAGTTAGCGAAAAATTTTATTCGATAGAAGAAGTCAATTACGAAGCCGAAGTAGAAAAAGTGTTGAAAGGAATTGGATTTTCTCAAGAAGATTTAGATCGTTCTACATCAGAATTTTCTGGAGGTTGGAGAATGCGAATCGAATTGGCAAAAATTCTTTTACGCAAGCCAGATTTAATTTTGTTAGATGAGCCAACCAATCATTTGGATATAGAATCAATTCAATGGTTAGAGGATTTCTTAAAAAATCAAGCAAAAGCTGTGATGGTAATATCCCATGATCGCACGTTTGTCGACAATATTACCAATCGTACAATTGAGGTAACAGCTGGACGAATTTATGATTACAAAGCCAAATATTCTGATTATTTAGTTTTACGTGAAGACAGAAGAATTCATCAGCAAAAAGCATACGATGAACAACAAAAATTTATTGCAGATAATAAAACTTTTATAGAACGTTTCCGAGGAACTTTTTCTAAAACCGAGCAAGTACAATCGCGCGTTCGTATGTTAGAAAAATTAGAAATAATAGAAGTTGATGAGGTAGATACGTCAGCTTTGAAACTGAAATTTCCTACTGCAGCTCGTGCAGGTCAATATCCAGTTATTGTAGAAAATCTTTCTAAAATTTATGGCGACCATACTGTATTTAAAGATGCAAATATGGTGATAGAACGTGGACAGAAAGTTGCCTTGGTTGGTAAAAATGGCGAAGGAAAATCGACAATGATTAAAGCCATTATGAATGAAATCGATTTTGATGGTAAATTAGAAATCGGTCATAATGCACAAATCGGATATTTTGCTCAAAATCAAGCTTCTTTATTGGACGAAGATTTAACAATTTACGAAACTGTAGATCGTATTGCAGAAGGTGATATCAGAACGCAAATAAAAAGCATTTTGGGTGCATTTATGTTCAAAGGTGATGATATTGATAAAAAAGTAAAAGTGCTTTCTGGTGGAGAAAAAACACGTTTGGCGATGGTAAAATTATTATTAGAACCGTACAATGTATTAATTTTAGATGAGCCAACAAATCATCTTGACATGAAAACGAAAGATATTATAAAAGATGCGCTAAATGATTTTGAAGGAACGGTAATTTTAGTTTCTCACGATCGTGATTTCTTAGATGGTTTAGCCAAAAAAGTTTTCGAATTTGGTAACAAACGCGTCAAAGAACATTTTGAAGACATCAAAGGTTTCTTAGCAACCAAAAAAATGGAAAGCTTGAAAGACATAGAAAAATAGAAAAACACATTAATATGAAAACATATAAATTATTTACATTGTTATTTTTTATACTATCAACTTTTACTTTTTCTCAAAGAAGATATGTAGATGTTGTGTTAGTAAAAACAAATAATGATACAATTCATTCTAAAATGATGGTAATTGTCAATCTTTTCAATAAAAAATTAATTAATGACGCAAGCTTTTATAAAAAAGCAATTTTAGTTGATGAGAATGAAAAGAAGAAAGCAAAAATAAAAGCAAAAGAAATAAAATCGTTATCATTTACAAATTTGTTTGACAATAAGGTAAATTATGTAAATGATGGCAATCAACTAAAGGTTTTGGTTTATGATGGTAAAATTAAATGGTATCAAAGGATTTCTCAACATATGATGGATGGCTCAATCAGTTACCATGATTATTTGGTAAACGAAGCTGGAGAGGTTTTTCAATTAGGATTATTTAATCATCGTAAAAATCAATTAAGCAAAGCTATTGCAGATAATCCTGAATTATTAAAGGTTATTGAAAACCAAAGAATGGATAATATCGATTTATTAGATATTCTAAAAAGATATAATGATTCAAAGAATTAACAAAAAAATCCACTCGAAGAGTGGATTTTTTTAATATTATTTCTTCACAAACTTCGTTAAAATAACGATTAATTGTCCGTCAACTTTTCCTTCAATTTGATCGGTATTATCGTGTACCAAACGGATATTTCTTACTGCTGTACCAATTTTTGCATTGATGGTAGAACCTTTTACATCCAAATCTTTGATTAATGTAACAGTATCTCCATTTATCAAAACATTTCCGTTACTATCTTTGTGCAAATCTACACTTCCGTCGCCTTCGTGGTCGCCAGAAGCTTTTGCCCACTCCAAATTATCATCATCCAAATACATCATATCCAAAGCATCTGCTGCCCAAGATTCGTTACGAAAACGATTCAACATTCGCCAAGAAAGCACTTGGATTGCAGGAATTTCGCTCCACATAGAAGTTAATAAAAACGATTCCCAAAAATTAGCATCTAATTCTTCTTTTTTCTCGATTTGATTCACACATTTTTTAGTAATCAATACATTACGATCAGGATTACTACTTGCATCAGGATTAACTTCGTAAATTACTAAATCTTCTGTAACACCAGTTAACTCGCACTGATTACCGCTTCTTTCTTGTAAAAATGTTTCTAATTTCATGTGTTGATTTTAAACTTTTGCAAAGATAACTTTTATTTAGAATTAGTTGTGATGAGGTTTTCTGTTCAGAATTATTTAAATTCGTTTAGAATAAAAAATCAACCTAAAATGTTAGTAAAAAAGAATTCAGGAGAATTAATTCCATATAATCCAAAATCATTAAAACGATCTTTAACAAAATCTGGTGCTAAAAAAGAGGAAGTAGAAGAAGTTTTTGAACAAGTTTCTAAAGATTTATTTGACGGAATTACAACCAGAGAATTATACAAAAAAGCCTTTCAATATCTTAAAAATTACCGTAGTTCTTATGCCGCACGTTATAGTTTGAAGCGTGCCTTGAGAGATTTAGGTCCAGAAGGTTATTATTTCGAAAAATGGTTTTCACGCGTCATGCAAGCTGCGGGTTATGAAACAATTCATTCAGAAACTGTTCAAGGAAATTCAGTAACACACGAAATTGATGTGGTTGCAGCAAAAGGCGATCAATTGTTATTTTGCGAGTGTAAATTCAGAAACGATGAAGAAGCAAAAATTAGCGTTACAACTCCTATGTATTTCTTATCTCGTATGAAAGATGTTGAGCAACATACTTATCATTTTTTTGGACAAGATATGAAACCTACAAAAGGATTCTTAGTAACAAATGCCTACTTGACAACTGATAGTATAGATTTTGCAAATTATTACGGAATTGGATTAATCTCATGGGATTACCCAGAAAAACTAAGTATCAAACATTTGGTCGACAGCGCTGCGCTTTATCCAATTACATGTTTGACGACATTAACAGATGAACAAGAAAAAATACTGCTATCCAAAGAATGTATTTTGGTGAAAGATTTACAGGATAATGCAAAAATTTTAGATTCTTTGAATTTATCGCAAGAAAAATTAAACGAAGTCTTAGAAGAAGCAAACGAATTATTAGCAATTAATAATTTTACTTGTGTGATAGAATAATATTTAACTAAAAAAAGAAGCTCAATAGAGCTTCTTTTGATTTTATAATTCTTTAAAAATTTCAAAACTTTCTTTGTGATCACACCAAAAACTATCCAAGTTTATCATATGATTTTTCAAAAAAGGAATCATTTGTGCCCAATCCGATTCACGGAAAATACTTACATTTTCTAATCGTATTTTGATGGTTGCAATTTGTTTACCTTTTTCATCATAATCTTCTTTCGTCCATACCCAATCTTCGCCCAAATAGCTTTTCAAAACGATTTCATATTCTTCAAATTGTTCAAAAATCATCAATTGTACAGATGGATCTGGATGCGAAACCTCTATAGAAACTTCTGCAAACTTACGTTCTACATCCGTTCTGAAATAGACACCTTTTACATCCGTTTTATAGTTTATCCAGTTAATACGAGTTCCTTCGGCATTCATTTGCAATTTCATATACGTTCCGTACGAAATCCAAAATTCTTTTTTTATGCGATAAGCATCTTCTTTTGAAAACAAATTGATTAATTTTTTACAAAAATCGGTTTAATTCTTCTAACCAACAAAATTTAGATTAAAATAGCTTGGTTTGATTCTTGTTCTATTAACTTTGAAGAATAATAAAAAATAATTTTAATGAAAATAATTTCATTCTTAGGATTGATTGGTTTGCTTACTTTTTCTACAGTAAATGCACAAAATGTAGAAGCAATAAAATATGAAGCTTTGCACGAAAAAATTGCAAGTTACAAGGATCAAGTAGTTGTAGTTAATTTCTGGGCAACTTGGTGCGCACCATGTGTAGAAGAAATTCCAGCTTTTATGGAAATCAATAATAAGTATAAAGATAATCCAAATTTCAAAATGCTTTTTGTATCATTAGATCGACCAAAATTAATAGATAAAGTGAAAAAATTTATTTCTGACAATAATATGAATGCAGAAGTTGTTCTGTTAGATGACACAAAACGAATGAATGAATGGATTCCTTCTTTTGACGCATCATGGGGAGGAAATATTCCTGTAACAATCATTTACAACAAAGGAGAAAAAAAATCATTTCATGGACAAGCTATTACAAAATTTGAGCTTGAAGATGAAATTCTAGATTATTTGAAATAATCTTTTCAACCATATTTTATCATTATTTATGATAATTTAGGAAATTATTTAACTAAAAAACTCTTGAATTTATTTTCAAGAGTTTTTTAGTTTTTGTAAGTTTATATCAACATAAAACTATAAAAATGAGTAAAAGACACACCAGAAGAGAGGTTATTCAACATTTAATCCAACTGAAAAGTGAAGAAATTGAAGCTTTAACAGCTTCTCAAAAAATATTTTTAGAAGGAGCTGATTTAGATGAAGAATCTACCTTAGAATTAGATGATTTTGCACAACAAAATAGTTCGAATGATTCTGCAATAAATTTGCAAAATAGAATTAATAAAGCAATTAATGATCTTGAAAATTTCAAAGAATTACGCCCAGAATTGGTAGACGAAATCACAGAAGGAAATGTAGTGTTGACAGATAAATTAAATTTTGTAATTGGTTTATCTTTTAAAGATTTTGAATGGGAAAATAAAAAATTTGTAGGAATAAGTACAGAAGCTCCTATTTTTAGTGCACTTGTAGGTAAACGAGAAGGTGACAAAGTTGAATTTAATGGAATTTCATATACAATTGAAGAAATTTTATAATTATGCCTAAAATTCATACCATAGATTTGAATTTTCAACACGAAAATGAAGCTATCGCAACTTATTTAATCGAAACAGAACAAGGTCCAATTTTGGTTGATCCAGGACCTTACTCAACTTTTGATAATTTGAAAGCTGGTATCGAAGCTTTAGGTTGGCGCGTTATTGATATCGAAAATATATTAATAACACACATACATTTCGATCATGCTGGGGCTGCATGGAAGTTTACAGAGCACGGCGCAACAGTTTTTGTGAATCCGATTGGTTTACCACATCTTAAAAACCCTGAGAAATTATGGGATTCTGCAAAGCAAATTTATGGCGACCAAATGGAAACTTTATGGGGCGAAATGAAACCTATTGACGAAGAGTTTTTAGTTGGATTGGCAGATGGACAAAGTGTAGAGTTTGGCGATGCAGTTTTTCAAACTATTTATACGCCAGGACACGCTGTTCATCATAATGCGTATCTGCTAGACGATGTTATTTTTACTGGTGATGTTGCAGGTGTAAAAATAGAAAATGGTCCAGTTGTTCCACCTTGTCCTCCTCCAGATATTAATATTGAATTGTGGAAAGAGTCTATTGCTAAATTGAGAAAGCTTAAAGCAAAAGGTATTTATCCGACACATTATGGTTATCATGAAAATGTAGACGAACATTTTGATCAATTAGAAAAAGTATTAGATGAATGGTCAAATTACATGAAACCAATGTATGATGATCAAATTCCAGCGGAGCAAATTGTTCCTGTTTTTGTAGATTTTATTACAAAGTCTTACAAAGATAAAGGTTTGACAGAAGATCAAATTCAGGTTTATGAATACGCAAATCCTACGTGGATGTCTGTAAATGGACTTTTACGTTATTGGAAATTAAAAGATCAAGGAAGATTATAAATGAAAAAGCTGTCAAAATTTTGACAGCTTTTTTTAGTTAATCTCTAAATTGTATTGATGAATTGTAATATCTCCAGTTGATGTCAAAACTTCTGTTCCAAACTCAAATGATGATAAATAAATATTTTGACCTATAAAATTTCGTTTCTTCATTTCATTTACAAATTCTATTACATTTACTTTTCCAGTTGTTCTTTTTTCATGTCGAACAAAAGCAATGTAATCCCAACTTGTATTTAATTCTTTTTTGATCAAATGACCTTTATAAATATCATATTGTCCAAAAGAAGTCAAAACACTGCCTATTTTTTTACCAAAGGGTTTAAATTTATTATAATCTTCCCAAATCATCACTTCTATCCCAATGGTTTGCAATGCGACTTTAGGAGAATTGTGTAACCAAAAATCAAACGCTAAATTATATTTTTTATCATTTACATTTAATGTGGTTTTATAATCAACAGTAAAAGTTTTTATTTCATTTATATTTTTGAAATAATTATCTGCTTTTATATCATTCAAATTGTTCCAAGCGCTTTCACCATACCAAATTTCCGGATAACCAAGCACGCCATAAGATTTTCCTGGCGTCTGCCATTTCCAACCAGTAATTTCATTTTGTGTAAAAATAGTTTGAGTATAAATCCCTTTTTTAGCTTTATGTTCGCCCCATTTGTTATTATTTATTACATATTTCTGCCAATTTAATATAGCGCCATTTTCTGTTTTTTCTTGATAATTATTTTGAGCAAAACTAAAATTTGCACCAATTAAAAAGATAAATAAAATAATTGTTTTCATAATCGATTGAAATAAAAAAGGATGCAAACGCATCCTTGTAAAAATAACTAAAAATTCTGAATTATATTTTTAATAGATTTTCTTTTGCACGTTGATAATCAACTAACAAATCATCAAAAACCTCTGTAACAGTTGGTATAGAATCTATTAAAGATGAAACTTGTCCTATTTCTAATTCTCCATTTACCAAATCTCCTTCAAACATTCCTTTCTTAGAACGTCCTCTACCCAAAAGTTCTTTTAATTCTTCTGCAGTTGTTCCTTTTGTGTATTTTTCTTGAACTTGATTGTAAAACTCATTTTTAATTAATCTGACAGGTGCCAACTCTTTTAAAGTTAATTGCGTATCACCTTCTTGCGCATTTACAATAACATCTTTAAATGATTGATTTGCTGATGATTCTTGAGTCGCAGCAAATCGAGAACCTATTTGTACTCCATCTGCACCAAGTGCCATTGCTGCCAAAATTTGCGATCCTGTTCCAATTCCACCAGCAGCAATCAGTGGAATGTCAATATGTTTCCTGACATTTGGAATAAGACATAAAGTCGTCGTCTCTTCTCTGCCATTATGTCCACCTGCCTCAAAACCTTCTGCCACGACAGCATCAACTCCTGCATCCTGAGATTTTAATGCAAATTTTGCACTACTCACAACATGGGCAACCGTTATTCCTTCTTTTTTTAAAATTTCTGTCCAAGTTTTCGGATTACCTGCCGAAGTAAAAACGATCTTAACTTCCTCTTCAATAATAATTTGAATAATCTCTTCTATATTGGGATATAACATCGGTACATTTACGCCAAAAGGATGATTTGTAGCAGCTTTACACTTTTGTATATGCTCTCTTAAAACATCTGGATACATACTTCCAGCCCCTATTAAACCAAGTCCTCCAGCGTTACTAACTGCTGATGCTAACCGCCAACCACTATTCCAAATCATACCTCCTTGAACAATTGGGTATTTTATTGCAAATAATTTTGTTATATTCGTGTCCATTTTTCTATATTTAGGGATAAAAATAATTAAATCTAAAAGAAGAAAAAATTTAATTTTAACATAAACACTGACAGTTTGACTTTGGCAAATTTTTTGATTTGCAAAAAACTGTAAAAACGAATAGACTTGAGTTTAATTACTCTACTAATAATATAAAATATAAAACTATGTATTGGACTTTAGAATTGGCATCTTATTTAAGTGATGCGCCTTGGCCAGCGACAAAAGATGAATTAATTGATTATGCAATTCGTACTGGTGCACCATTAGAGGTGGTAGAAAATTTACAATCTATTGAGGACGAAGGAGATTCTTACGAAAGTATTGAAGAAATTTGGGCTGACTATCCAACGGATGACGATTTCCTTTGGAATGAGGACGAATATTAAATTTTAAAAAGCCCAAATTGGGGCTTTTTTCAATTCTATAACCTATAAATAACATAGTTAACGTATATTTGTGTCTACTTAGCACCTAAATATATAGTTGCTAATTGGACGAAGAACGACAAAACAATATGAACATTTTAAATAAAATTTTACAAGGATTCTTAGGTGATAAGAATGCTAAAGATGTAAAAGAATTACAAAAATATGTTGACTTAGCAAATGAAGCTGGTCAAACTCTTTCTTCATTATCAATTGATGAATTAAGAGCTAAAACTTTCGAGTTTAAAACAAAATTAACTGACGCAACAAAAGATTTTAAAACACAGATCGAAGACTTGAAAAAACAAGTTGAAGAAACTGAAGATTTTACTGCAAAAGAAGATTTATATGCACAAATTGATAAAATCAATAAACAAGCATATGATGTAGAGGAAAAGATTTTATTAGAAATTTTACCAGAAGCTTTTGCTGTAATGCGCGAAACAGGTAAACGTTTTACAGAAAATGAAACTTTAGAAGTTGAGGCTTCTGAATTTGATAAAGTTTTAGTAAACCGTGGTCATGATTTTGTTTCATTAAAAAATGATACAACTGCAATTTGGCAAAACTCTTGGGATGCTGCTGGTCGTCAAGTAACTTGGGATATGTCTCATTACGACGTACAGTTCATCGGTGGTTCTGCACTTCACTTAGGTCGTATTGCTGAAATGCAGACAGGTGAGGGTAAAACATTAGTTGCAACATTACCAATGTATTTAAATGCATTAACAGGTCGTGGTGTACACTTAGTAACAGTAAATGATTATTTAGCAAAACGTGATATGGCGTGGATGCGTCCTATCTTTTCGTTTCACGGACTATCTGTAGATTGTATTGATAATCACCAACCAAACTCACCAGGACGTCGCGAAGCTTATGCTTCTGATATTGTTTACGGTACAAATAACGAATTTGGTTTCGATTATTTACGTGACAATATGGCAAATACGCCTGATGCTTTAGTACAACGCGAATTAAATTATGCAATTGTCGATGAGGTCGATTCTGTATTAATTGATGATGCTCGTACACCTTTGATTATTTCTGGTCCAGTTCCACAAGGAGATCGTCATGAATTTGATGTGTTAAAACCAAAAATTGATCGTTTATATAACATGCAACGTGAATTGTTAGGAAAAACATTAAACGAAGCAAAAACATTATTCAAACAAGGGGACACAAAAGAAGGAGGTTTCAAATTATACCAAGTTTTCCGTGGTTTACCAAAATACAAACCATTAATTAAGTTTTTATCACAAGATGGTATTCGTGCTCAGTTACAAAAAACAGAAGCACATTTCATTCAAGATAATAACCGTGAAATGCCAAAAGTGGACGAACACTTATATTTCACAATTGATGAAAAACAAAACCAATCAGATTTAACAGATAAAGGAATTGAGTACTTGTCTAAAGGAATGGAAGACGATGATTTCTTCGTTTTACCAGATGTTTCAACAAATATTGGTGCAATTGAAAATTCTGGAAAAAGCCATGAAGAAATTCTTCAAATGAAAGAAGAATTTTTCCGCGAATTTTCTATCAAATCTGAGCGTATCCATACATTAAACCAATTATTAAAAGCTTATACATTATTTGAAAACGATAATGAATATGTTGTTGTAGATGGTGAAGTAAAAATTGTAGATGAATCTACAGGTCGTATTATGGATGGTCGTCGTTATTCTGACGGTTTACACCAAGCGATTGAAGCAAAAGAAAATGTAAAAATTGAAGCAGCTACACAAACGTTTGCAACAGTTACTTTACAAAATTACTTCCGTATGTACAACAAGTTATGTGGTATGACTGGTACAGCGGAAACGGAAGCTGGTGAGTTTTGGGAAATCTACAAATTAGATGTAGTTTCTATTCCTACAAACCGTCCAATTTTACGTAACGATAAAAACGATGTTGTTTTCAAAACAAATCGTGAAAAATATAAAGCTGTAATCGAAGAGATTACAAAATTATCACAAGAAGATAAACGTCCTGTTTTAGTTGGAACAACTAATGTTGAGGTTTCGGAATTATTATCAAAAGCATTAAATCTACGTGGTATTAAACACAACGTTTTGAATGCGAAATTGCATAAAAAAGAAGCTGATATTGTAACAGAAGCTGGTAAACCAGGAGCTGTAACAATTGCAACAAACATGGCTGGTCGTGGTACCGATATCAAATTAACAAAAGAAGTTAAAGAGTACGGTGGATTAGCAATTATAGGTACAGAACGTCATGATTCTCGTCGTGTAGACCGTCAGTTACGTGGTCGTGCAGGTCGTCAAGGTGATCCAGGTTCATCTCAATTCTTTGTATCTTTAGAAGATAGCTTAATGCGTTTATTTGGTTCTGAAAGAATCGCTAAATTAATGGACCGTATGGGACATAAAGATGGTGATATGATCGAACATTCTATGATTACAAAATCTATCGAGCGTGCACAGAAAAAAGTTGAAGAAAACAACTTTGGTATTCGTAAGCGTTTGTTAGAGTATGATGATGTAATGAACAAACAACGTGAAGTAATTTACAAAC
>NZ_JAVXKG010000055.1:0-13450 GCF_036647415.1 Algoriella sp. | reverse complement strand
GGTGGCAAATAAATATGTTTGTCTAATCTTCCTGAACGTAAAATTGCTGGGTCAATAGCATTTGGTCTATTTGTAGCACCGATTATAAAAATCCCTTCATCTCCACAATTATTCATTTGTGCCAAAAATTCATTGACAGCACTTGTGTTCATATAGCTTATGTTAGATGTATCTCTGTTGGGAACAAGTGCGTCTAATTCGTCTATAAATATTATGCTTGGTGCGTTTTGCTTTGCTTCATCAAATAAATTTTTGATATTTTCTTGCGAAGCATTAACAAATTTGTTTTGAATATCCGAAGGTTTTATTTGATAAAAGTTAAAGCCGATTTCTTCTGCCATTTTCTCTGTAAAAAATGTCTTTCCGCAACCTGGCGGACCATATAGCAACATTCCGTTTGGTATTGTTAAACCATATTCTGCATAGCGTTCTTTTTGATTTAAAGCATCAATAATATCTAATTGAATGGTGTTTTTTAACTCTTGCATTCCTGCAATGGAAGCAAATCCTTTCCCTTTCTTAATTTCTTTGGGTTGAACTTTATTAACCTTTTCTTCTGGAATTGAAAGTTCAACTTCTAATTCTCCGTTCAATGTTTGAATAAATTCTTTTACAGATTTAAAACGGTTTTCTGCTTTTGGTTGTAATGCTTTTCGGATTATATTTTGTGTTTACTCATCAATTTTGTCAGAAAATTTTAAAGGCTTTTTTCTTTCCTCTAAAATAACATCCTCTAATTGTATTTTATCAGATTTATATTTTGAAATTTCAATAAAATTAGGTGGTAAACCTGTTAGTAAATGAAAATACAATGCACCAACCGAATATATGTCGCTTTGGAATGAAAAGACTTTATTAAAAGTTTCTTTAGCTGTATAGAATAGATTTAAGCCTTCTTTCAGAAAATCTTTGTTGGATTGTTGCAGAAAACGAGCATAACCAAAATCTATGATTTTCGGAATGGCAATGTTGCCCGACAAATCCAACATAATATTTTGGTTGGTAATGTCGTTGTGAATGATTTGCTTGTTGTGTAGATAATTCAAACCATTCAGAACACTCAAAATAATACTTTTTGCTTCATATAAGTTCAACGTATTTTCACGTTTCATTTTATCTGCTAAAGTTTCGCCACTTACAAAATCCAATACCACATAAGCCAATTTTTTGTTGTCAATTACGACATTCCCACTATCGTTGTATTTTACTAAATTTGGATGCTTGATTTGTTTTAGCATTTCGATTTCCAAAATCTCCCCACTTTCTGTAAACTGTGTACGATGCAATTTATTGAAATCAAATAGTTTTAGAAATTTGGCCTCTTTTGTTTCATTTTGTACACGATAAGTTTCGGCATAGCTTCCTTTTTTCAGAAAGAAGCTAACCGAGTATTTACCGTCAATGATTTGACCTTTTGTCAATGTAGATTTAATCATTATTTTTCTTTTAAAAAGACTAATCAATAATCCAACGCCAACAATCACATCTATAATATTCCACAATTCTCGTCCTAATGCAATTTTGAAAAAGGGTTGAAATAACAAAGCTAATACTCCATAGATCAACATTCCAGTTTTTCTATTTTGTTGATTAGCTTGATAAGCCAAAACTGCAAAGCCAATTAATGCTATAAAACGCACTAGTTGATAATAACCATAAGGCATATCCAAAATGCAAACAAACATCAAAACCGTTAAGCCTATTTTTATGAATTTATCCACTAATCCTAATTTTTATCAAATTCTGATTTTGAAATCTGTTTACCTCCACTTAATTGCGGAACGGTAGACTCCTTGATACTAAAAGTTAATGTCATTACAGAATAACCTCTTTCGTCATTTGTAACTTGAAATGGTTGGCCTTTTTGATAAACAGGCTCTTTGCCTTTTAATACAGCTTTTGATTTGGTAAAATATTGTCCACTTTCTGAAAAATAAATAATTTCACTTCCATAAGAACTTATAGTTACTGTTTTGTGTAATGTCATTTTTCCACTTCCTTTCATTACTTTTACAGTCATAGAACGCTGTGAGTTATTTTCTATTGTTAATCTTGCTTGCGCTTGAAGTTGAGCGCAAACAAATAGTAGCAGTACAAAAAAGTAAAATGATTTGAATGTTCCTTTCATAGCTTGATATTTTTAAAAAAAATTATCCCACCAAAACAGAATCATCTCCGCTTGGTCTTTCATCATTTGGTAATAAATCAAAAATTTCTCTGACAATTGGTTGTAAATCTTCTACCGTAGGTTGATCTCCAATTATTTGTAAACCTTCGTTAACCACACTTCTTGCTCTTTGTGAATTTTTCCAATGATAGTTTCCAAAGTTTTGATTGTAGTTTCTAACAAGATTAATTAACTGATAAATCATTGTTAATTGAAAGAAAACACTATTAATTTCATCTAACAAATTGTTTCCTAATTTAATATCTTGAGATTTAATAACTTCCTCTAACTGATTTCTCAATTGGTTTACGATTTGTGTAGAACGGTCATTTCCTAAATCTTTATTAGCTTTCTCTAGTCTATAAAATTTCTCTTTTAGTTCTTCTTCCAATTTAGGCCATTCTGTGGTTTCAGTTAGTTCATCAATATTTTTAAGGGTTTTGCGAAGATTTGTCAAAACTTCTTGTTTCGCATCTACATCGTTTTTATTGTTTGCGAACTTCGTTTCTAAATCTAGAATTTCTTTTTCAGCTTTTTCAATTTTATCATTGCTAATGCCTTCGTCTTTTAGTTCTTCTATGCTTCCTTTTGCTTTACGAATTTCATTAAAAAGCCAAGATGTTTCGATGGAACCTTTAACGGTTTCCACAGGAACATCATAAGTAAAGTCTAAGTAAGGAAAATACGCTGTAACCGTTATTTTTTCTGACCTATCTAGATTTACTGTTAAATCAACATCACTATTTTCGGGTAGTAATGCGGGTAATTCTGCTCCACTGATAATAATAACAGTTACATGGTTGTTGTAAAGAGCCCTAGTTCCGTCTGCTTCGTGTTCTCCTTCGTAAATAGGAATTTTAATAATATCAGATTCCATTCCTGGACGGATTGCTTTTTGTGTTTTTAGTCCATTTCGTGTTCCAATAGCTGGAATTGATTTATTTTTTTCAAGTCCATTCACTGTTTCAAATACAATTTTCCCAGTTTCTCTTTTTTTGATTTCGATTCCTATATTATACGCCAAAGTAGCACTTCCAATTTTAGAACCTTGGATAACTGTGAAAAATTTTGGTTCACTTTCTAAAATATTTCCTTTATCATCATATAGATTAATTTCGAAAGCATTCGTTTTTCCTTCAATTAGTTGAGTTTCGATAACTTCTCCAATTTCATTAATAGCCATCTTACCACTTGACCAAGCTTTATCACTTCTTGTAATTTCCGCAAATACTTTTTCAGGAATTGCACCTTCAGTTTTATCAGATAAAATTTTCAACGTTACAAATTCTTCCAACTCTACAGTAGAAGCTTCGTGTCCTATTTCAATTTGAATTTTTGTTTTATCTCTTGTCTGCTCTTTGATTTCCTCCGAAATATCAACAGTAGAGGCGTATAATGCAGCTCCTTTAGATACTACCGTCATTGGATCAACACTTGTGTCGGGCTTACAAATTTGCTGCTCCAACATTTTTCTGACAACAGGAGAAAAAGTTGGACCTCCGACTAAAATCAAAGAATCCAATAATGAACCTTTTAAGTTATTTCTTTCTAACAAATTTTTACAGACATCAATAGCCTTTTGAAAAATAGGGCCTAAAGCACGTTCCATATCGCTTTGAGTAACTGTAATATCTAATTCGAATTCTTCTCCATTATCATCTTCTCCAGGAATATCACCTAAATCAGATAAAATATTATGGGTGTCATTGAATGATAATTTAATTTTAGTTTCTTCTGCATAAAACTTCATGGCATTACGCAAAATCTGCTTCTTGTTATCATCTTCTAATATTGACTCAATTGCAAAATTATTTTCAATATAAGGTAAGATTATTTCATCAACGATGGCTAAATCTAGATTTTTACCTCCCAAATAATTATCACCTTCGGTATCTTTAACCATCATGATACTATCTTCGACCTTTAGTAAAGCCGCATCGAATGTGCCTCCACCGAAATCGAAAACTAACCAAAAGCCATCTTTCTTTTTAGAATCTAAACCATAGGCCATTGCAGCTGCAACAGGTTCTTGCAACAATTCTATATGATTAAAACCAGCTAATTGAGCGGCTTCACGAGTCGCTTCTTTCTGATTATTACCAAATGCTGCAGGAACGGTAATAACCACTGCATTTACATTTTCATCTTTTACGAAAGATTTTAATGTTTTTAAAACTTCTGCCGATAATTCTTCTGAACTTAAATTTTTATCTAAATTGGAACTGAAGTATTTTTTATCAGTTCCCATTGTTCTTTTGAATTCGATATAAGCATTTGAAGATTTATCTTCACTTTTCATTGAAGTAAGCTTATCCCTTTTTAATGCATTGTAAGCACTGTCTCCAACTTGTATTGCCTGTTTTTTATTAATATACACGCATGAAGGCATGGTATCTTTTAATGTATCTGTTTTTTTGATAATTGCCTCGCCATTCTCTATTCTTGAAATTACCGAATTGGTTGTTCCTAAGTCAATCCCGTAGTCTATTTTTGTTCTTGCCATGAGTTTTTTATATTTTATTCACCAACACTTACTTCAATTTGTGCTGATTGTATCATTTCGTTTTTATAATTTACTTGCGGTTTTATAATTCTCGTAATAATTTGTTTCCCTGTTTCTAAGTCTTCACTTGGGACAAAACTTGGAATCGCCTTCAATCCTTCATTGTATTCTTTACCAATCATATCTACCAACTCATATCCGTTGGAAGCAAAATTATCTTGGATTCTTTTCACCGATGCAGATAGTTGTTTTAAACCTTTTGTTTCAGAATCCATTTGTTGAAGATTCTTTTGGATTCTTATAATTTCATCCGCAACTTTTAAAGCCAAAGAATGGTCTATATCATTATTAGAACTGGTCTGAACAATTTGTTTTTCCTCTTGTTTCAGTTTTAACTGTGATTCCAAAACCTCCACCAATTTGCTATCTAACTTAATACTTTCTTCCTCTAAAGCTATTTTTGTATTTTTTATTTGAGTTTCTACATCGGTTTTGCTCGTTGCAATACGTTTACCCAAAAGCCAATAAATAATCCCACCTAAAAGTAACGTTACTAAAGTTGCAATTATCCAATATAGACGGTTGGTGCTTACATCTTTATCCAACTTTGAAATACTGTTTATTGCAGTAGTTTCTGTTTGTTGAATCTTTGTTCCTAAATCATTTGCAATTGTTTGAATATTTTGAACGTTTTTATTTATTTCCGTTTTTAAACTATCAATTTGCTTTTCTTGATTATTCGATTTAGTTGAAAGAATTGTTAATTTCTTTTTTTGCTGATTGATTACAACTTGTTGATTGTTTAATTTTTGGTTTAACGAACCAATTTCCTGCTGTTGCTTTTGCAAGTTTAGATTTTTTTCTTGTGCAAAAATTATTGTTGCACAAAGGAAAAGTGTTAATAGTATTGTTTTTTTCATTTGTAAATTATTATTCTTAATTAGAATATTCATCTATTTCTTCATTATCATACTCATTTTCATAGTTATAAGAACCTTCTTCATTATTACTATCTGAGTTATAAGAATCACCAAATGATTCATTCTCATATTCGTACATGTTGGAATTAATTCCATCATTATATTCAGATTCTATGAGACTATCACCTCCCTGTTCTTTATAGTCACCCGAAGAAAATGAAAATAATGAAATTAGAATTACTATTAAAAATATAACCCACCAATACTTTCCAATTAATTTTCCAACAGCAAAAAAAACTCCTTCATTATCACTAAAATCACTACTAATTGGTAATGGTTTTTTTTCATTCGATCCATTTGATCTTGTAGTAATTGTTTTCCAGTAACAAATATATTTAACTTGATTTTTTTGATTATTATTTAGTTTACTAATTACAAAGTCTACTAGTAATTTGTATTCCTCTATTTTGATTGATTGAGTAGAAATTTTAATTTTTTCGACATTTCTCAATGGAATAGCTTCTCTAATAAGTTCTACAACTTTGTTCCAGTCTAAAGATTTCTGTTTCATTTCATTAACTTTGCTCCAATTAATTGAAACATTAAATTTTGGTAAACTCAGTCCATTTCCATAATCGTCGTATTGAAGTTTTTCAACTTCTGCATCAATTTCTTTAGAAGCTTTATCGTAAGCAGATTTTATAGACTTTAAAACCTCAATCGCCTGATTAAGCTCTCTGTCTTTCATTCCTTCAAGCGTGCTGATATTTTCTTTTACCTTATTTTTCGTGGTATCATTTACCGCCACGCTTTCGGCTAATTTTACCAGCTTCATAGCTTCTTCAAGATAATTACCGCTTTTTTCTTGCTCTTGGCTTTCGTTGAAGTAATCAATAGAACACTGCAAGATTTCTTTCGCTACATTATCCGCTAACATTTTGTATTGCAGATTGGCATTCCCTACAATATATTTTAAAAGTGTTAATTCATTTTTGGTGTTGCTGTATAAATCTGTTCCAAATTTGTAAGCATTGCTTTTGTTCTTTGCACGTTTTTTAGTGAATTGTTCAATTAACGTTTCAATTTTATGAATCGGCTCTTCGGTAAATTTTTTAGAAAGGTATTTTTTAATTGTTCCGTTGCAATTGCTGAACAATTCCATTGTTTCAGAAGTTGAATATTTGTTTTTAAATTGCATTAGCAATTCATCAATAAACAGTTCAATCTGTTTGTTTTTATCAATAGAAAAAGTTTGATCAGCAACCGTATGTACAAAATCTTTGAAATTTTCCGATTCTATAAGTTTTATTTTAGCTGAAACTCCGCTTTTAGTTTCTTCTTTAGAACCTTCCAATAAATAAAGAGTTCCAATATTGTTAAACGCTGAAAAATTTTTGGATGTAACTTCTTTTTCATCCGTTAACTTATCCCAGATTTCAATAGCCTTTTCTTTATTTCCAGTTATTAAATATTGGAGAGCGGTATTGTCAATAGGGTTCAGATTAGTAAACCAAAATAGGGAATAAGCTACTTTATTTTGATTTTGTTCGATATCAGAAAAGGCTTTATCAATGATTTCAACATTCCGTTGTGGTGATGTCAAAAAAGCAAAATCATATTCGGAAATAATTTCTTTACCAACCTCGCTAAATCGTTTGATTTTACTTTTTTGTTTCAGAATATCTTTTTCAGAACTGTTAGCAAGAATTCCTGCAATCCGATATGGGTTATTAGTTATTGATTTCATCTATAAATATTACGGTTTCGCAAGTTATACAAACTTAGAGATCAATAATTACGGGAATCCGTAAAAAAAGGTAAATAAAATACAAAATCCCTCTGTTTTAGAGGGATTTTTTTGTTTGAAATATTATTTTAAAATCTGTTTAAATTTAGATTTAAATTTTGCAATTTTAGGACCAACTACTGCCGAACAATAAGGTTGATCTGGATTTTCATTGTAATAACCTTGGTGATAATCCTCTGCAGACCAAAACTTCTCTAAAGGCTCTATTGTTGTTACAAATTTGTCTTCGTATAATGTTCCGTTATCAAATTCTTTCAAAGATTCTTCTGCCTGTTTCTTCTGCTCATCAGAAATATAAAAAATACTCGAACGGTATTGTGTTCCAATATCATTTCCTTGTCTATTAAGTTGTGTTGGATTATGAATATTCCAAAAAATTTCCAATAATTCTTTGTACGAAATAATAGAAGGATCAAATGTGACTTCTACAACTTCTGCATGATTTGTTTCCGTTTCGCAAATATCTTTGTAAGTAGGATTTTCTGTATCTCCTCCCGTAAAGCCAGAAATAGCACTTTCTACTCCATTTATAGAGTTGTAAATTCCTTCCACACACCAAAAACATCCTGCACCTAATATTGCTACTTCAACTGCCATAAATTAAAAATTTTCAAAATTAAAAATATCTTTTTCTTTAAAATTTGCAATAGAATTACAAATTTTAATAAACTAAATTAATAAAATTTAATTTTAAAACAAAGAAAAAACCGCTTTAAAGCCTTGTTACGAGCGATAAAACGGTTTTTATATTGTATTAAGAATAATCTTAATTATTTCCTTTTGCGTAATCAGCTAAAAATTGAGCTAAACCAGAATCAGTTAAAGGATGTTTTAATAATCCTAAGATTGAAGATAAAGGTCCTGTCATAACATCTGCTCCAATTTTTGCGCAATTTACAATATGCATTGTGTTACGAACTGATGCTGCTAAGATTTGTGTTTCGTATAAATAGTTATCATAAACTAAACGAATTTCATCGATTAAGTTTAAACCATCTGTCGAAATATCATCTAAACGACCAATGAATGGAGAAACATACGTTGCACCAGCTTTTGCAGCCAATAATGCTTGTCCTACAGAGAAAACCAATGTAACATTAGTTCTAATACCTTTATTAGAAAAATATTTACATGCTTTTACACCATCTTTTGTCATCGGAATTTTAACTACGATTTGAGGATTTAAAGCTGCTAAAGCTTCACCTTCTTTTACCATTCCTTCAAAATCTGTTGAAATTACTTCTGCAGAAACATCACCATCAACCAATTCACAAATAGCTTTGTAGTGATTGATAATATTTTCTTGCCCTGTAATTCCTTCTTTTGCCATCAAAGATGGATTTGTAGTTACGCCATCTAAAACTCCTAAGTCTTGCGCTTCCTTAATATCTGCTAAATTAGCTGTATCGATAAAAAATTTCATTGTTTTTGTTTGTTGAATTGTTTTACAAAAATAAGCTTATTGTTTATAATTTTTACTTTTATTTTCAAATCATTTTTTTAGAGTATCTTTATTAGAATTTATAAAGAAAACTAATATGAAAAAAACTTTATTTTTTTTAATTTCAACACTATCATTATCATCTATTTTTGCTCAATTTAATGAATTGAAAGAAAAAAATTGGGTAAACTCTAAAATTATTTTAGGAGGAAAAGAAATTATTGTTCCAACAAATAATACAAACGATGATTACAAGACAAGTTTAATTATTAATGAATATGGAAACGTAAATAAACTAAATACTGGATTATGTGGGCATATACTTAGTTTAGATATTACTAAGTTTTCTGATTCGTCATTTGAAGGAAATTTTACTGGAGAAACACTTATGCAATGTAACCCTAATTCTAGTTTTAGTAAATACGAAGGTGACTATTTTAAAGTATGGACTTCTGTACTTTCTCAAGATTTAGGTCCATTTACTTATCAAATTAGTAATGATATAAACAATTCACAAGCATTAATTGTAAAAAATAAAAATGGAGACGAAGCTCATTTTAATTATTCAAAATTAAAAACACAGGATTTAAATAATCTAAAAACTACTATTTTTCCGAACCCTGTTAACGAAGAATTAAATATTAACTTTAATACAATTTCTAAAAGAGAAATTACTCTTTCTTCAATTGATGGTAAATTAATAAAAAAACAAATTATAAAATCAAATTACAATCAAATTAATACTTCAAATCTTTCAAAAGGAATATATATCCTACAAATTTCTGAAAATGGAAAAGTAATAAAATCTGAAAAAATTATAAAACAATAAAATTAAAGAGGGTTCAAATTAATTTGAACCCTCTTTAATTTTTATACTGCTGTGTATCCGCCATCTACCAAGTAATATCCGCCAGTTATAAATGATGCTTTATCTGAACTTAAAAATAAAACTAATTCTGCTACTTCTTCAGGTTGACCTAAACGTCCTATCGGATGTTTGGTAACTAAGATTTCTAATTGATCTGCACTAAGATTATCGGACAACAATGGCGTCATAATATAGCCTGGACCAACAGCGTTACAACGAATATTTTTCGCACCATATTCTGCTCCAATATTCTTCGTTAAACCAACAACAGCATGTTTTGCAGATGTATATGCCGAACTAAAAGGCGCAGCAACTGCTCCGTGAATAGATGCCATATTTACAATAGAACCTCCTCCATTTTTTTGCATTGCTTGCAATTGATATTTACAACCATAAAAAACTCCATTAAAATTAATATCAATTACATTTTTCCAACCGTCTAATGGATAATCTTCTGTCAAGGCAGCTGGTCCTCCTATACCTGCATTGTTACATGCAATATCTAATTTTCCATACATCTCAATCGCTTTATTTACCAAAGCTTCATTGTCTTCTGGAGAAGATGTATCTGCCTGAAAAAAAATTGCTTCTCCTCCATTTGCTTTTATACTATTTACGGTTTCGTTTCCTCCAACTTCATTTATATCAGAAACAATAACTTTTGCACCTTCTTTTGCATAAAGTTCTGCTACAGCTTTTCCAATTCCAGATCCTGCACCTGTTACAATTGCTACTTTATTTGCTAAAATTCCCATAATTTTTTGTTTTTAATAAAGTTAAGAATTATAGTTCACTCGAATTAGTTCTTGAATCATAATTAAAATGTAAAAACTCTAATTTTAAATGAATAAAATTTACCTTTGAGTAAATATTAAATTTCATGAAAAATCTTATTGCAATAATTTTACTTCTTTCATTATCTTCTACACAAGCTCAAAATGTAAGTGATTATAAATATGTCATTTTACCAAAATCTTTCAGTGATTTTGAAGATAACCAGTATGGTCTAAATAATCGTGTTAAATATAATCTTGAACAAAAAAAATATATTGTTTTATCTGCCGATCAAACTACATGGCCAGAAGAAGTTAAAAATAATCCTTGTTTAGCTACAACTATAAATGTCAATAAGAAAAAAAGTATGTTGACAAATAAGTTAGATGTTGTTTTTACAAGTTGTAATCAAAATAACGTTGGTACTTTTGAAGGAGTTTCTCGTATCAAAGAATTTGACAAAGGTTTTCAAGAAGCAGTCAAACTCGCTTTCAATACAGTTGGAATTCAAAATGCAAAACCAAGTAACGAAATAGCAAATACAACTCCTAAAACTGTCGAAACTATAAAGCAGCAAGAAATAAAACAAGAAATACCATCTAATACTTATACATCTAACGGAGTAAAATATCAAGTTGCAACTACTGGGAATAATTCTTTCTTGTTAATCAATCAAGATAATAACAAAGTTGTGGCAAATTTTTATCCATCTTCTTTACCTAATGTATATCACGTAGAAGTGATTTCTGATAAAGGACATTACGAAACTATTGGTTATTCAAAAGACAATTCTATTATCATCGAAACTAAAACGGGTGATAAATCTTGGGTAACAACTACGTATACAAAATAAGTTTTGACTTACATTTACACGCTTTAAAAATAAAAACAATGCAAGCACCAATTGCTAAAAAAATAGAAAAAAAGTTAGAAAAACACGGCGATATTCGCATCGATAACTATTATTGGTTAAATGATCGCGAAAATCCAGAAGTGATTCATTATCTTGAAGAAGAAAATAAATATACAGAAGAAATCCTAAAACCGACGGAAGAATTTCAAGCGAAATTATTCGAAGAAATGAAATCGCGTATCAAAGAAGATGACTCTTCTGTTCCATACAAAATAAATGGATATTGGTATTTGACTGAATATCAAAAAGGAAAAGAATATCCTATTCATAAGCGGAGAAAAGATTCTTTGGACAATCCAGATGAAATTTTGTTTGACGTAAATCCAATGGCAGAAGGTCATGCCTACTATAAATTAGGCGGACTTTCAGTTTCTCCAAATAACGAAATGTGTACGTTTGGTGTGGATAATGTTTCGCGCAGAATTTTTACAATTCAAATTAAAGATTTAAAAACCGGCGAAATCTTAGCCGATAAAATAGAAAATACAACTGGAGGTTCGGTTTGGGCTGCGGATAATCAAACATTATTTTATACACGAAAAGACGAAGCTTTACGTGCTTTTCAAATCTGGAAACACAAATTAGGAACGTCTGCTGAAGAAGATACATTGGTTTTTGAAGAAACAGATGATACATTTTCTGTTTATGTATACAAATCTAAATCGAGAGATTTTATCATCATCGGAACTTCAAGTACAGTTTCAGATGAATATAGATATATTAATGCAAATCAACCAGATAGTGAATTTAAAATTTTTCAAAAACGTGAACGTGATTTAGAATATTCTATTGAACATTTTGGAGAAGAATTTTATATTCAAACCAATAAAGATGATGCATTTAACTTCAAATTAATGAAAACTCCGATTGATAAAACGGAGCAAAATAATTGGGTTGATGTAATTCCTCATCGTGAAGAAACTTTTATTGAAGGTTTCGAAATTTTCAAAAACTATTTGGTAATCGAGGAGCGTACAAATGGATTAATCCAAATGAATATCAAAGCTTGGGATAAGTCAGAAGATTATTATTTACCATTTAACGAAGAAACCTATACAGCTGGTTCGGGTACAAATCCTGATTTTGACACCGATATTTTGCGTTATGGATATACTTCTTTAACAACGCCAACTTCTGTGATTGATTTCAACATGAAAGATAAAACTTCTGAAGTCAAAAAAGAGCAGGAAGTTTTAGGAACTTTTGATAAAGATAATTATGTTTCCGAACGTATTTGGGCAGAAGCACGAGATGGAGAAAAAGTGGCGATTTCTTTGGTTCATCACAAAGACACAAAACTTTCTGCGGATACACCATTGTTATTATACGCTTACGGATCTTATGGTTATACGATAGAACCTAATTTTAGTTCAGTACGATTAAGTTTATTAGATCGTGGATTTATTTATGCAATTGCACACATTCGTGGTGGACAATATTTGGGACGAGAATGGTATGAAGACGGAAAAATGTTAGAAAAGAAAAATACATTCTTTGATTACATCGACTGTGCAAAATATTTAATCGAAAAAGGCTACACTTCTACTCCACACTTATATGGAATGGGCGGTTCTGCTGGTGGATTATTGATGGGAGCCGTAATAAATTACGAACCAACTTTATTCAACGGAATTGTTGCTCAAGTACCTTTTGTAGATGTTGTAACAACAATGTTAGACGATACAATTCCTTTAACTACGGGAGAATACGACGAATGGGGAAATCCTAACGATGAAGAATATTATTTTTACATGAAACAATATTCGCCTTACGACAATGTGGAAGTAAAAGCATATCCAAATATGTATGTTTCGACAGGTTTACACGATTCGCAAGTACAATATTGGGAACCTGCAAAATGGGTTGCAAAATTACGCGAGTTAAAAACAGACAACAATATTTTACTTTTAGACACCAATATGAATACAGGTCACGGAGGTGCTTCTGGTCGATTTGAGTCGCTAAAAGAAGACGCAAAAGAAGATGCTTTCTTGTTTATGTTAGAAGGTATTACGAAATAAATATCAAACAAAAGCCAACGAGTTCGTTGGCTTTTG
>NZ_JAVXKG010000054.1:0-13546 GCF_036647415.1 Algoriella sp. | reverse complement strand
TTTATAAGCGAGGAAACGCCCAAAAATAAATTACGAATTACGAAATAGGAAGTTAAACAAATACCTAGCTTTTGTATTATTGTGAAATATTAATATTTCTCATTGCCTTTTTCTTTTATAGAATAATCTTAATAGTTGATTTATTAAACTTGATTTTGAAATTTATTCTAAGAATGTTAAACAATTATTTTATATTGTCTTACTTATTAGAAAATATAAAAATGTTGAGTCAATTATCATTACGAAAAGCGAATAACGCTGATACAGATAGAATTTGGGAGATTTTACAACAAGCAATCAATAAAAGAAAAGAGGAAGGAAGTGATCAGTGGCAAGATGGCTATCCAAATTTGGACGTTGTGATTGATGATATTGGGAATAATTATGGTTATGTAATTGTAGAAAATGAACAACAAATAATAGGTTATGTTGCAATTATAGATGAAGTTGAGCCTGCTTATTTAGAGCTAGAAGGTAAGTGGTTAAGTTCTGGTAAATATGTTGTTGTGCATAGATTGGCAGTTGCGCAAGATGTTGTAATAAAAGGTTTAGGAACTTGGACAATGTTGGAGGCTGAAAAAGTTGCTTTGTCAAAAGATATAAAAAGCATAAAAGTTGATACGAATTTTGATAATATTGGTATGTTACGTGTTTTTGAAAAACTTGATTATACGTATTGTGGTGAAGTTTTTTTTAGAGGAGGAGCGCGAAAAGCTTTTGAGAAATTGCTTAATTAGTTTAACAATGTTATAACTTTTACACATTATTGTTTTGTTATATTTGTTTTCAAATAATAAAACAACAATCAAATAAATGAAAAAACTCTTATTAATTATTACTCTAGCATTTTCGGTATTATCTTTTGCTCAGACTAAAAAAGGAGATTGGGTAGTTGGTGCATCATCTACAGTAGGATTTAACTCGAATGAGTTTAAATATGAATACAGTAACGGAGAAGAATTTACAAATAAGACGAATCAGTTTAACATCAATGTTTCTGGAGAATATTTTGTAATCAATAATTTTGCGGTAGGTGTAGATGTTTCTTACAGAAATAGCGTGACTAAATTTTCTTCGTACTATACTGATTTTGATGGAAACTTAATGCCTAACAAAGGAAAGACAAAAGGTAATTCAATTTCTATGATGCCTTTGGTTTCATATTATTTTGCAAACGATTCTAAGTTTTATCCATATCTAAGTGGTGGTGCTGGATTTATGAATTCAACATCCAAAGACTATCAAAATGATGATGTGAATAAATTTAAAAATAATGCCTTTATTTGGAAGGCAAAAGGAGGTGTTTCATACTTTATGACATCATCAATAGCTTTAGATTTAGGCTTGTCGTATAATCAAGTTAAGTATAAGGAAAAAGATAATATTCAGAGCTCAGACAATACTTTCGGAGTAAATGTAGGACTGAAATTATTTTTGTAATAGATAAACGATTTTCATAAAATCAATTTGATAAAAAGATTCCAAATTTGGGATCTTTTTTTATGAATTTGATAAATATATACGAGGTTAAAATTATAAATTGATATTTTTACCCTGTATTTTGATAGGGTAAGTGTGATTAATTATGATTTTTTGTGAATATAATTTAATTTTAATAAGGGTTAAATTATAAATCGTATGAAAGTCGGATTAAAATGGAAAGTTGCTTTTGCAATTATAGCGATTGTCGCAGTTACAGGATTATTTTGGAAACCAGTGATAGATATTCCAAATACTGGGCAATTTCTTAGTGTAGATAATATTGTAAATTCTGATGTCGCTTGGATTTTGGCAGCAGCAGGTTTGGTATTGCTTATGACTCCTGGCTTATCCTTTTTTTATGGAGGAATGGTCGGAAATCGTAATATAATCTCTACGATGTTACAAAGTTTTATTGCATTGGGTGTTATTTCTATTTTATGGGTTGTTGTAGGTTTTTCACTTTCTTTTGGTGAATCAATTGGTTTTACGATAAATGGAATACATTACGGTATTATCGGTAATCCATTATCTTATCCATTTTTTAATCATGTAGGAGCATTCCCGCATAAACAAATGGCTTCTACAATTCCGTTTATTTTATTTGCACTTTTTCAGATGAAATTTGCAGTTATTACACCAGCTTTGGTTACAGGTTCATTCGCAGAACGAGTACGTTTTATATCGTATTTGTTGTTCATGGTTTTGTTTAGTTTAATTATTTATTCACCTCTTTGTCACATGGTTTGGCATCCTGATGGATTATTGAACAAATATTTTGGAGTAAAAGATTTCGCGGGAGGAACTGTTGTTCACATGAGTGCAGGTTTTGCGGCATTAGCTGGTGCGTTAGTTATTGGGAAACGTAAAAATAGAGATCATAAACCTGCTAATATTCCATTTGTATTATTAGGAACAGGAATGCTTTGGTTCGGATGGTTTGGTTTTAATGCAGGGTCGGCATTAAGTGCAAATTCTACGGCAGCTTTAGCATTCGGAACAACAACTATAGCCTCTGCAGCTGGTATGATGACTTGGATTTTCTTTGACCGACTTAATGGTCGTCCCGTTTCTGCAATGGGAGCTTGTATAGGAGCTGTTGTAGGATTAGTCGCTATAACACCAGCTTGTGGTTTTGTATCGATTCCGGAAAGTATATTTTTTGGATTTATAACGGCTATTGTTTCTAATACAATGATGCATTGGAAAGTCTTAAAGCGTATTGATGATACATTAGATGTTTTCGCATGTCACGGAGTAGGAGGAATTATGGGTATGATTTTGACAGCTATCTTTGCACATGGTGAAAAAGCTAGTCTACTACATGGAGGTTTTGATGTTTTTGGTCATCACATGATTGCTCTATTATTGGTTTCAATTTTTACTTTTTTTGGTGCGATTGTTCTTTTTTATATGACAGATAAAATGATTCATCTGCGCGTAAGTGATAAAGCTGAAGAAGAAGGTCTTGATATTTCACAACATCAAGAAAGTATGGATTGGTAGTTTTATAAAGCGTATTTATTTTCTGAATTTATAAAGTTTAAATTATTGTTAATCATTTTAATACAATACTATTTTCTATACTTTTTAATTCATAAGTTAAATACTTATTAAGTGTTTGTCCACCCCTTTTGTCCCTGTTCAAATAAAGATATTTAGATAAAAGTAGGTTAACTTTATATAAAACTACGTTTTATTATGAGTCGATACATTAGATTTTCGAGTAACTATAACACTACTATTCTAAAAACTGAATTAACAAGTTGTTTGGATAATAAATGGATAGCTCATTTTAATCAGAAAGATTATAGTGGAGAATGGAATTGTATTGCACTTCGGTCTAAATCTGGAAATTCTAGTGATATTTTGACATTTGGTGAATCTGATTTTATAGATACAGAATTATTGAATGAGTTACCTTATACGAAACAAATTATTGATTCTATTCCAGGTAAAAAGGAAACGATTCGTTATATGGCGTTGTACCCAAATAGCCACATACATCCGCATAAAGATATTGGTTGTAGTTACGAAGAAGGTTTATATCGTATTCATATTCCTATTGTTACAAATGCTGAAGTTTTGTTTTATTTAGAAAATGAATTAATAAAATTGAAAGAAGGAGAATGTTGGTATCTAGATTTTTCAAAAACACATGAAATTATTAATAGGAGTAAACATGTTAGAGTTCATTTGGTGATTGATGGTATTCGTGATAATGAAACAGATGAATGGTTTATTGCGAATGGTTTTCAATTTTCTGAAAATAAAATGTATGATGATTCAACATTAAATCAAATGATAGAAGAATTAAAACGCATGAATACACCAACTTCATTAGCTTTAATTGAAAATCTGAAAGCTCAGCAAAATGTATAATTGGATTCCTTATAAGATTACCAAAATAGATGAAAAAGAACGTGTTTATTGGTTAGATATTGAGAATAAAAGATTTGATGAACCTTTTTTGACGAAACAATTTCGAGTTGTAAAATTAATATGGCAAACCGATCTAAATTTCTGCCAACAAGCGATTTAGGTTTAATAAAAACAATTTCTCAACAAGTAGAAAATATTCCTATAAATGCATTTATTTTTCATGTATCTCGTTGTGGTTCTACATTGCTTTCGCAGTGTTTATCAGCAGTTTCTACTAATATTGTAGTAGCAGAAGCTCCTATACTCGACGAAATATTACAAAATTCTTTGCACAAATCTGAAGAAGAAATTGAATTATTGTTCAAAGAAACGTTGAAAATTTTGGGACAAAAAAGACATGAAGAGAATCTATTTTTTGTGAAATTAGACAGTTGGCATCTCAACAATTACGAGCAATTACGAAAATGGTTTCCAAATACACCTTTTTATTTTTTAATTCGCGAACCAAAAGCAGTCATACAATCGCATCAAAAAAGAAGAGGAATTCACATGATTCCTGGCTATTTGCCTACAACGAGTACAAATGTAATCGTAAAACAAGAGCATTTTGAGAATTTTGATTTGTATACGGCTGATGTACTCGAAATTTTTTATCAAAAAATTGCTTTAATTCTTGCATTTAAAAACTCATTAGATGTTGTGTTTGATTATAAAAATTCTCCAGAAAAAATGATTTACACGTTTAATACATTAATTAATAATCAATTAATTGATTTAGAATCAATGGTAAAAAGAACAAATTATCATAGTAAATTTCCGAATCAATCTTTTTCCGAAGAGAATCCAGATTGGACTGATTTTCCACATACGAGCTGTTTACAACACTATCTAAAATTAGAAATGTATGAATAAAAAAGGCTTAGTTATACAATTAACGGGATTGTCGGGAGCTGGTAAAACAACTTTATCAAACGCAGTAGAAGGATATTTTAAAGAAAATAATATACGTATAGCTATTGTAGATGGAGATGTTTACCGACAACATTTATGTGCAGATTTAGGATTTTCAAAAGCTGATAGAATTGAGAATATAAACCGTTTGGGCAAACATGCAGATTCGTTGGCAGATGAGAATGAAGTTGTGCTTATTGCAGCGATAAATCCGTATAATGAAGCAAGAAAAAAACTAAAGGAAATCTACAATGCGCACCTTATTTATATTAATTCAGATTTAGATACACTAATTCAACGTGATACAAAAGGACTTTATAAAAAGGCGATGTTACCTGATGATAATCCTAATAAAATAAATCATTTTACAGGAATTTCAGATCCTTTTGATATTCCGATCGAAGCAGATTTAGTAATTGATACAGCTAAACTCGGAATAGTTAAATCAAGTGAATTATTATGCGATTATATTGTTAATGAATTGAATACTAAGAAGTTATTTGATAGTTTTTTAATAGAATTAGATCAATTAATTAAGTTTATATTAAATAATACTAGCTCTGAGGAAAACATGAAAGTGTTATCTAAAAAGAAACATTATTTGATGAATGTTTTTTCATTGGGATTACTTGAGTTTTATGAAGTCGTTTATCAATTTTCGGAGAATACAACGCTTATTTTTGATTGGCTTTTACAACAAAACGGAAAATTAGAATTAGTTCATAAAATAAAAACTTACAATAATTTAGTAGACAATAAAGAAGTTGATTCGAAGTATTTTAACAAGATTATTACCGACGAACAATATAATTTTTGGGAAGAAAATGGTTATATTCAATTATCAGGTTTAATTGATGAAAATGAATGTGACAAAGTTGTAACCTATATATGCAATCTTCTTAATATTAATGATACGATGTCTTATGACGAATTAAACAATATTGATTTGCAGGGTATTATGGTTAATAAATTTGATTACAAAGAATCTTCTACATTAAGAAATCATGAATTGATAAAAATGATATACGAAGATTTGTATCAATCAAATGAGATTATTTCTGAAATCGCACCATTAGGGTTTAATCCTCCAGTTTCAAAATCGTATTCATTTAGAGGAAGTTCCCTGCATTGGGATATTGATTTTACAAAAGAAGAATTTACTAATATTCAAGGATTAATTTATTTGAATGATGTAGATGCAGATGGTGGAGCTTTTTCATTGATAAAAGGATTCAATAAAGAGTTTACAGCTTTTAATGTAGATGCTCAAAATGCACAATCTATTTTAGAAAGTCTATTAAAAAATAGAGATGTTACTCCTTTGAAAGGAAAAAAAGGTGATTTAATTTTATGGAAAGAAACAATACCGCATGCAGCAACGCCTAATCATTCTGATGTACCAAGATTTGTCCAATATTTAAATTTTGTTAACCTTATTTAATTCATATAATTCGTTGTGCATTTTGATTAAAAATTCGTCAATTCGACTGGTTTTTAGAAACAGCGTGAATAAAAATTGTATCGAGAATAGAATTTTACTCGAACTGATGGTTTAATTGATAAAATCATCAAAATGTGTAATAGATTAATATCGTTAATTGTAATAATTAATATGACTTAAAATAGATGATTTTTTTATTTAACAGACTATATATTAATTTGTTTTTATTAAAATATAACATCAAAAATTTTCTTATATTTTAAAGCTTAAATAATTGTTTTTTAGATTTTTAATTTCATTTTTAATTATTCTATTTTATCTCTTTTTTATTTGTCCATACAATGTCCACCCCTCAAAATAATTTACAACAATTATAATGTCGTTATTTTGTTATACTACTACCTGCATAATTTTAATAATAAAAATCTAATATTAATAATATATGGAGGATCGTCGACATTTTATAAAAAAATGTGGTTTACTTGGAAGTCTATTCATGGTCGATCAAAAACAATTTGCAGAAGTCTTTTCTTCTTACAGTCGTTTTAATTTGAATCTTGATTTATCCAATGTAAATTTCTTTTTTACAGGTAATTTAAAAGGAGATTTATCTGTTTTATCTTCAATAAAAAATATATCCTCAGTCAAACTTGATTCGGGTAACTTTATTTCAACATCTACTAATTTTTCTAACGAAGTTAAAAAGATGAACAACGCTGGCTACCAAGCTGTCGCTTTAGGTAAAAATGAATTGAATCTTAATGAAAAGCAATTAATTGAATTAACCAATTTAGCTGAATTTACTTTACTTAACAGTCATCTCTATTTTGAAAATCCAATATTGGATAAAACAATCAAAAAGTTTCAAATTGTTACGATTGATGGAACAAAAACAGCAATACTTGCAATTTCTTCAGGCTTTAGAGTAAGTAGGGATTTGATTAAGATAAATCAATTAGCGCATCAACTAAAAAATGAACAAAACTGTAAATCGATTATTTGCTTGATTTCAAATGGTTTTCAGAAAAAAACAGTTAGAAGTGTTTTAGCAAAAAGTAAAAACATTGATCTGTTTTGGACTTCTGAAATACCAAATCAAAAAGGAGGAAACCTGATTCTAAAAAATGCAGAACAACGACAGGTCATGTTAATTCATGGACAAAAAAATGTAAACACTATTGGTCATTATCAAACTAGTTTTACACATACATTTTCGGCATTTCCACTTCGACTTTCTCATCAATTACCAAAACAACTCGTATAAAAATTAATATCAAAAAAAATAAATTATGGAAGAATTTATAGGAAGTATAAAAATATTTGCAGGAAATTTTGCACCAAGAGGATGGGCAATGTGCTATGGACAAATATTACCAATAAATCAAAATCAAGCTTTATTTTCCATATTAGGGACAACTTATGGTGGAAATGGAGTATCAACATTTGGTTTACCAGATCTTAGAGGTCGTGTACCTGTTGGTACGGGTTCAGGCCCAGGTTTAAGCAATATTGTTTTAGGTGAAGTTGGAGGAACAGAAAATACAACTTTATTAACAACTAATCTTCCAGCACATATACATCCAATAACTCCTACCACCAATGTTAAAGTAAGCAATAAAGTAGGAGATTCTTCTGATCCACGAGGTAAAGCTTTGGCAGAAGGGGCACAAATAGGTTCGGGGCCAAATGCAACAAAACTGAAACCTTATGTAACTTATAGTTCTACTGATACTAATAATGGAGATTTAGCGGGAGTTACAAGTGCATCATCTACTGTAAATACAGGTAATAACTCAGCTTTTAGTATAAAGCAACCTTATTTAGGAGTTAGCTACATTATTTGTTTAGAAGGAATTTATCCATCAAGAAACTAATGCAATGAACAAAAAACTAAAAATAGGTTTTCTAATGCCATTTTCTGCTGTATATCCTTATTATGGGATGCATATTACAGCGGGTTTGTACACAGCGGTGAATTTGTTTGGTTTACAACAAAAAGATATCGAAATAATACCTACTTATATTGGGCAGGGGCAGCACAAGTTGGTACAAGAGGCGGTGCAGAAACTTCTATTTTTTGAAGGTGTAGATATCGTAACGGGTATGGTAAATATAAAAGCCTTAACAGAAATAAGTCCGTTACTTGAGAATTACAATAAATTGGGTTTGTTTATAGATTTTGGAGAAATAGTACATCCTACATCTGGTTTTGGGCGTAATGTTGGTTGTTTGTCTATGAATTATTGGCAAAGCCAATATGCTTTAGGGCAATGGGCTGTAAACGAATTTGGCTCTGATGGACAAGTGGTTTTACCCTTGTATGAAGCAGGTTTTAATTTACATTCTGCTTTTTTACAAGGTGCTGGTAGTAGTGGTTCTGAAATTTTGCATCAAATGGTTTTAACAGAAGAATATGCGACAAAGGATCAGTTAAATCTTACACCTTTTTTTGAAGCAATAGAACGCGATGAGCCACAATTTGTTCATGCTATTTTTAATGGAAATTTAGGTACGCAGTTTTACAACCAGTGGCGAAATAGTAAATTTTATGATCACATTCCACTCATAACAGTAGAGAATATGGGCTATGATGATATTTTACAAGATGTTCAGCAACTCAATTTAGATTTCTATTCAGCCTCAAGTTGGCGAAGTACAAATCAATCTGTTCAAAACGTCAAGTTTGTTAAACAATTTGAACAAATGCATCATCAACCAGCTTCTGTGTTCAGTATGCTTGGTTACGAATTGGGTTTGATGTTCGGTTTAGCTCATCAAGACATTATGAAAGGTGATTGTAAAACAGCAATTCAAAAAATGAATACGTCCAAATTAGAAGGTCCACGAGGGCGGGTTGATATACAAGGATTCACAGAACAAATTTATCCAGTTATTGATATTCACAAAATAAAAACAGATCATCAGAAGATTAATCAAACAATTGTAGCGCAATCTACAGCAATAGGATTTGATACATCTTCTGTTTTTGAAGAAACCGTTAGTGGTTATCTTAATCCATATTTTTCAATATAAACAAATAAAATTTCGTCATTATGAAAAAATTGTTTACTTCCTTTTTTCAAATAAAATCCATCATACTTTTACTATTTTTTAGTTTAGTTGTTGCGAATGCGCAAACTTATACAAAAACTATTCTAACTTCTGGTGGACCATTTTCTGCGTTAACAAAAGATAATTCAGGAAATATATATACTATAAAAGCAACTTCAGCAACCACTGCTTCTGTTTATAAATATGCTAGCGGTGCTACTACAGGAACGGTAATATATACAGGTTTAACAAGAGATGGAATTACTTATCCTTGGGGATTAGCAGTTTCATCTTCAGGTAATGTATATGTATCGACTAGTTTTGACAAAGATATAAGTAAGATTATTAAATTAACAGTTTCTGGGACTACTTATACAGCGAGTGATTTTCAAACTGCAAATAATTATTATACAGGATTAACGATTGATAAAAGCGACAATTTGTATGCTTTACAATACGATTCGACGGCTAAAAAATATAAAATTGTAAAATACAGTAATATTACTACAGCAAATTCTGTTGGAACAGATGTTTATAATAAGATTGATTCTGATGTAGGATTATCGTATCCAACTAATTTAGCAATAAATTCTGATGGAGAATTTTATTATAACGAACCATTTAGTGTAGATGGATCAAATGCCAAAAAGGGAGGAATTACAAAAATAAAAAGTTCTAATTCATCTGTATTATCTAGTAATTCTTATGCAACAGCAGTATCAATTGACGAGAATGATAATGTGTATACATTAGAAGGAAATGGATCAAACTCTGATTATAAAATCAATAAATATCCAAAAGGTAGCACAACATCTACAAGTGTTTCTGTTAATGGAACGACAACATTAGCTAAATCATCCGATTTTATTTATCCGTATGGAGTTGTGTTTACAAATAATACAGGTTATTATTTAGATGGAGATGACGGAACATTAGGAGGAAGTTTGGTAAAATTAACGTTAAATAATGTTGCTCCAACATTTACTAATCTTAATGGAGATGCAGTCGCATGGCCTGGTGTAGGAAATTATGTTAATTTAGATTCAGGAGGTAATGTCAATGTAAAAGATGCAGATTTTGAAGCGTTGAATAATGGACAAGGAAATTGGAAAGGAGCAACTCTTAAAGTACAAAGAACAGGTACAGCAATTACGAATGATTCGTTTTGGTTTAATAATTCCTCTTTTACTATAAGAGAGAATAGTATACAAGCTCACGGTGGTACTTTTGCAACATTTACAATTGAAAACGGTGTTTTAGAAATTAATTTCACAAGTTCGGGAACTATTGCAACTACAAATTTGGTAAACGAAGTTGTAAAAGGTATTTCATATAGAAATGATGAACCAGCTGGTGATGCAAGTATTCAATTTACGTTGAACGATGGTTTTGCTACCGCAAATGCAGTTGTAGCGGTTAATTCAGATTTAATTTATGTTAATACAATTATTGATACATCTATCATAAACTTATCTAATGGAGTTAGTTTTTCTGAAGCCATAGCTATAGCAGCAGCTGATTTAACAGGAACTCAAACGATTGTTTTTAGTAATAGTATAAATGGAGAAATTATATTAGCGGGTAATTTAGCCATAAATGAATCTCTTAATATTTCAGTTTCTTCAGGAAATATTACACTTTCTGGTGCTGAAATTTCAATTGCTAATGCAACTAATACTACTTTTTTAGTTAATAGTACTGGAATATTAGAGATAAAAAGTGTTTTAACAGGTTTTGGTTCAGTGACTAAAAATGGAACAGGAAATCTAAAGTTATCTGGTAATAATTCGTATTCAGGTAGCACTTCTGTAAATGCAGGAAGTTTTTCAACGACTAATAATTTAGCTGGAAATATTAACGTTTCATCTGGTGCAACATTAGAAGCTCAAGGAACAATAAAAGGAAATGTAACAGTACAAGGTAATCTAATAGTAGGAGGAAATACAACAGGAATTTTGAATATAAATGGAATGTTAAGTTTTTCACCATCTTCAAATTTCTATACACGAATTAATAATGGTATAAGCGATGTGATTAATACAAATGGATCAAGTTTGATGGGGAATTTAGTAGTAACGTCAACTAATTATTCTCCAGTATTAGGTAATCAATTTACATTTATCAAAAATACTACTCCTATAATTGGAACATTTAACAATTATCTAGAAGGATCTTTTTATACGATTAATGGTAAAAAGTTTAAAGTATCCTATAAAAGTGGAACAGGTAATGATTTTACAATGACTTATCAAGATTATTCTACGATTTGGGAAAATAATGAGTGGAGTAATGGTAGTCCAGATAACACAAAAGACGCTATTCTAAGACAGCAATACAACCAAAATATTACAGCTAATACGCTAAGTTTTGAAACGAATGTTACAGTTCCTACAGGTATTGTTTATACCATTACAAACGGAGTTATTAACCAAGGTAATCATAACATTGTTTTTGAAGATGGAGCTTATTTAGTACAAATAAGTAATGTTTCAAATACTGGAAATATTAGTTTTAAACGCAATTCGAAACCAATTTACAGATTAGAAACAATGGATTGGTCATCGCCAGTATTGGGACAAAATATTTTCCAATTATCACCAGGAACTTTACAAAGTCGTTTCTATCATTTTGAGGAACTAACTAATAATTGGGTGAATGATATTACGCCTACAAGTACATTTACTCCAGCAGAATATGTTGCATTCCGTTCGCCAAATACATTTAATAATTATGGTGAAGGTGCTGCAAAAGTTTTTGAAGGAACATTTACAGGTGTACCAAATAATGGAACTGTAAGTAAACTAGGAACTAAAAATAATTTTGGGAATAATGCGGTAGGTAATCCATATCCATCACCAATTGACCTGAATAAGTTCTTCGATTCAAATCAACATGTTACGAAAATCTTTGTTTGGACGCATAGTAATCCTATTATAAATGGAATTTATAATGGAAACAACTGGATTGTGAATACAAAAGGAATGGGATGGAATGATCCTGCGATTACAAATAATGTAATAGGTGTAGGACAAGGGTTTATTGCACAAGTAACAAACGCATCCCCAATTCAATTTACTAACGCGATGCGTGTAGTATCACCACAAACGATAAGTTATAAAAACAATGTAGAAGATGATAAATTTTGGTTGTCTTTAGTAAATGATTCTAATGTGATGAATTCTACATTAATCGGTTACAAAGAAGGCTCTACATTAGATTATGACAATGATTTTGATGCAGCACCAATGGAAGAATTTTCAGGTATTTATTCTACTATTCAAGATAAATATATGTCAATTCAGGGAAGAGGAGCGCAATTTGACTCTAAAGATCAAGTGAAACTTGGCTTAAAGTTTAATTCTCCTGCGAACTATACCATCAAATTAGCCAAAACAAGTGGTTTATTCAGTACAGGACAATCAATTTATTTGAAAGACAACGAATTGAATAAAATAACAGATTTAACAAAAGAAGATTATCTGTTTATTGGAGATAAAGGTGAATTCAAAAATCGTTTTGAAATTGTTTATGAAAATAAAACATTAGGTACTAACGAAAATTCTACTGATACTGGTAGTATCATATACAGTACTAATCAGCAAATTCATATAAAAGCGAATGATACTATAGAAACTGTAAAAGTGTTCGATTTATCTGGACAGATTATTAAAACAATCAATTCAGTAAATGATAAAAATTTAACATTCTCAGTTCTTAAAGAATCAAAAATAGTAGTTGTTTTAGTTGAATTGAAAAATGGTCAGCACATATCTAAAAAAGTAATTATAAAATAAGTTTTATGAAAAATAAATTTGCACAATATATATTATTCGTCGTATTCGTTTTTAGTTCGCAACAAGTTGTTTTGGGACAAAAAACAGGAGAAGATGACATATTATTCTTCAAGTCGAATACTTCATCTTCTGCAGATCCAGGAGGACACGATCCATCAGGAGATCCTACTCCAGCATCACCTATTGATTCTAGTATAATAATCTTATTTATTGCAGCAGTTGGTATAGGAGTTGTTTATAGAAATAAGATGGTGAAATATGTAAAATAAGATCACTCAAGTTAAATATCAATTTTAAAACAAAAAGCCTCGTTTCTAATGAAACGAGGCTTTTATATGTTTAATAAACCCGTTGTGCATTTTAATAATTTTAGCAATTAAACCGTCAATTCGAGTGAAATTCTGTAAAAATTTTGTATCTAGAATAAGGTTTAAGAAGATAAAATTCT
>NZ_JAVXKG010000053.1:0-14188 GCF_036647415.1 Algoriella sp. | reverse complement strand
ACTCAAACTCGTGTTCTTCGGAGTGTGGGTTCGATTCCCACCTCAGGTACAGAAACCCTTAATACATCACGTATTGAGGGTTTTTTGTTTCGTGTTTGTGCTACCCGTGTGCTACCGATTGAAAAAAGATTGTTTTTAAGTATCAGATCAATTAAAATTTTAAAATTCTATTTCTTTCATTTTGTAGTACATATATACTACAAACAATGTACAAAAACAGACAATTTAAAATAATGATTAACTTCTGTTTTAATTATTCCTTATAACTGGTAGTTTGTTTAATTGACTCATTAAAAACAAAAGTGCTGTATGTGATATGATATGTTATCATCTACTAATATAGAATATCTCACATACATTGGTTTAGGAAAATCGTTTGTAAGAATATCTACTACATAATCTTTTACAACGCCAATAGTTACGTTTTTATTTGTTTTCTGCTGAATTATATCTACATACACGCCTTTTGCGTTTATTCTTAAATTATCGGCTGTTAAACTTAATAAATCACCTCCCCGTTGCCCAATGTAACAACCAATTAAAATCCATTTTTTAACTTCGTTTAGGTTCGAGTCCTATCACCCGCACAAAAACCCTTGACTTTCAGTAGTTGAGGGTTTTTTTTTTTTAATGTTTCCGAACATCTTCCGAACATTTGAGAAAAACAGTAAAAAATAACTATCTGTTTAATAAGTCCATTGATAACATTTATATCTTGAATACACTACTCGATAAATTGTAAGTATCAAAGTTTAAAAGGAAAGAAATTTTTAACTTGTCGTTATAGTTATATGTATTTATAACAAGTAGAAAAAAATAATTTGCTATATGACTATGTAGTTGTGACCATATATAAGTTTTAATACCGTAGGGTATCATACCGAAAATGAGTTTTATATAGGTATAGGGGTTTGGTTTTAGTTATTTGCAAAAATTTTTTTGCTTTTTTTTAAAACATTCATATTGATTTGAATATAACAGAACTTTTGTGGCCAGTCAAAAGTTAGTAGGTTGAAATACAATTGTTGGCTCATAGTGTGCTGTTTTTTAATTCTACATTTTAAAAATTATTTTTAATTCTTTTTACAGATCGCATTTTAGATATTCTCAAATTCTTGTTTAAATTCCTCCGCACTTATTACTGTGTCGTATAGTCCAATTTTATCTTCAGGATGTTTATTTATTCCTGTGTAGGATAAACTAGCATCTTCGTAACGTTTGAATTTATATACGGCATCATTCATTAATGCACTATTGAAAACTCCTAGACTAACTAACAATTCAAAATCTTTAACATTAAGACCTGTTACTTTTTTGAATAAAGCAGGTTCTAATTGTGTAATTACATCTTTTAAACTTCTTTCTCTGTAATCAGTTAAATACATAAATACAGGAATACGAGTAGCAAATTTGATAAGCTTTTCTTGAATTTGTTTTCTTAAACTTTTGTATTCTTTCTCTTCGTCAGAAAGTTCTTTTTTCTCTTTCTTAGTTAGTTCTTTTTCGTTTGCTTCTGCTTTAGCTTTTTTAATGGATTCGGATTTATTAATAATAGTTTCAATATCTTGGTTCAAATTTCTAAATCCTTCTATATTTGCCAATGCTTGCATAGCTTCTTGATTATCCATCAATCTTTGTAGAGTGAAATTATCAACATTAACGAGTAATGCACTTTCCCAACGTCTTGCTAATAGTGTAGCTGTTGTTCCACTCATTGCAATATCTAGAATACCTGCTGCATCAATTTCTTTCATTGAACTACCATCATAAGCCAAAACTGGTAAGAAGTTGATAAATTCTTCAACTTTCTTTTCGGGATTACTTTCACCAACATTAAGTCGACAACTATAATCGGCAATTTGCCTTAATGCTCTATCAGGTGCAAAATCAAATACGTAACATTCATGTTTTATTATTTCTTCTCGATTAGGAGCATTCTTATCTGGATTTTTTACTGTCCAAGGAGTTTGTACTCTAAATGCTGCTTGAAAATAGGTTTCGGGACTTGATGAATTACGTAACATAAATATTCCTGTCCACGGTTTAACAGAAACTCCCGTTGTTAATTTACCACATGAGAGTGTAATTGTTTTAGTTTGTAAAGGATTACCTAAAGCTTTTTCAACTGGTTTTAATGCTTCAACACCAATACCTGCTCCAGTACCTGCACTCACTACTACTTCATAATCGTGATAAAATTTATTTTGTTTTTGGTCGATTAAATTCTTCATTGCATGGCAAGAAGCGACCGTTGGTAAAAACCAAAATGTATGTTGTAAGACATTTAATAAACGAGTATCTGAAAATGGCATAGGTGGTTTTTTTGCACCCATTTTTAAATTATCAATGGTTGTTTCTGCTAAGTTACCTCTAATTAAATCCAGCCACTTTTGAACGTAATCTTCATATTTGAATTTAGCATTGCTACCTTCACCATCGGCTGAAAAGAATACATTCAAATCAAACTCGTTAAATTCTCCTTTCATTGCTACTTCTACAATAGTGTCAGGCATTTGATAGGTTAACATTACCATTCTTGGTAAAGAGGCATAGGGATTATTTTCTTTTTTCCACTCTGATTTCGCTCTTTGTTCATCTGAATAGGTCCAGTTGAAAATTTGCTCTTCGATAAATTCTCCTGATGATATAGCTCTAAAAGGTGTACCCGATAAATACAAATAATGTGCTGTTGTTATTGGCATTATACTTTCATCAAAGTATTCAATTCCAACTCCTTCACCAAATTGTTGTTCTTTGGCACTTTCTGCTTCAAAAAGTTCTTTTGCATTTTCACGCCAAGCACCGTAATGGTATTCGTCAAAAGCAACACAATTCCAATTAGTAGTATGTACCCATTCATTTTTAGATTTTATACCTCCTGCTGAATTAGTACCTAGTAAATCTTGAAAGGAACCAAAGAATACAAACGGTTTCTTGGTATCAATGTTTTCATAACTTAAATCATCTTCTTTATTAGAAACAAATTGCCAACCTGCAAAATCGATATGAGATTCTAAATCTTCTTTCCAAGCACTTTGAACCGCAGGTTTAAAGGTTAAAACCAATATTTTAGTCCACCCCATTTTTTTTGCTAATTGGTAGGTTGTAAAGGTTTTACCAAAACGCATTTTTGCGTTCCAAAGGAAATGAGGTATTTTATCTTTGTTTTCTTTTTTAAAACTTTTAAAATAAGTTTCAGTTTTGTTAATAGCATCAGCTTGTTCAGGACGTAAACCAAAATTTAAAGTTCTTTTATCTTCGTTTACAACCCCTGTTTTTATTTCTAAAATACATGCTTTTACTTCTTTGAGAGAACACTCAAACCATTCCCCATTAATGTGTTTTACTTTTTTAGCATTGAGTAATTTATGAATATCTTTGTCTGTAAAGAAAGTACCATCATTTCGAATTGCTAATTCTTCTAATATGATTTCGTAACTCATATTAGGCAATTTAACAGGATATTGTTCTGCAACACGCTCGTGAGCTGTTTTGGTAGTATAACCTACTTTTATACAGTTAGGAAATCTTGTATCGGTATAAGCATATACTTTTGGGATGCTTTTTTCTGGAAAATATTTTTTACTCATTTTATTACTGAGGATTTACTTTGCAAATAAAAAAACCTTGATAATCAACAGTTTTTGATGTTTTTGGATTTACTTTGCAAATAAGATTTTATATGATTATGCATAATACGGAATATAAGTTGCGTATTTTCTTGATGTGATTTCTGGGTCAGAAAGTTTTATTAAACCTGCTTCAAAAGTGTCTGATATTATTCTTGATGCTACTGATGAATCGTTTTTATTAATACCAAAGCGTTCTCGAACTGACTGATTGTTTAGTTCTTTTCTATCTTCAAACAGCAAACAAGCATGTTGATAGCAAGCCATAATTTTTTCTGTTTTAGACATTGCTTTTAACTCTTTAGGAGGAAATAAAATTACTCTGGTATGTGATTCGCTTTTTTCAAACTTAACTGCTGGTAATCTTCTTTCTTCTATTGCTTCAATTGCTCTATCAATTCCACTACCTCTTCTTTCACAAATTCCAAGCAATAGCATTGTTTGAGCAAGAATTTCATTTCTTGATCTTGGAGGCATATCCAAAAGACGGTTTACATCGTTTAGTGGTGCGCCAGGATTAGTAATTACAAATCTGTTAGTAAATATCTCAATTGTAATTGGCATACCATCAATGGCAAAATCCTGATGAATTAGTGCGTTTGCAATAAACTCTCTGATAGCTACTTTGGGATATATTGGTATGTCTTTTCTAATGTCTTCAATAATTTCCGTTTTTGGTAATTGCTTGATTATAAAATTAATTAAACCCTCAAACCCTGCTGCATACCCGTAAACCCCTTTTTGTTCTTTTTCTAAGTCTCTGTTATTGCTACCGACATATTGACGTACAATAACATTACGACCATTTAGTTCTGGATAATCATTAATATCATTAGCAAAAAGGATTGCCCCAAGATTAGTTATTCCCCATGAATTGTTTTTTTTTATTATAAATTTATATTCAGCTAATGTATTGAGAATTGCATCAGTATTTTTTGGTGTATTTTTATCTAATAATTCAAATAGTTTTTGATAGTTTAATTTCGCTAAAACTTGCTCTTCTGATAAATTTTCTAAAGCTGTAATTTCTTCGAATGGTATGCCTCTAGTTTGGGAAATTAAGATTTGTACTTGTTTTTTTGTCATTTTTATAGTTTGACCAGCTGACCTAGTGTAGCAATCATATAAATCTTTTCCTCGTAAATGGATGGGCTTATCTTCTTGTTCTGGAATGTGTACAAATAATAAATTAAATCCTTTGAACTCCATAATACTATGTTCAATTGAAATAGTAGTACTTAAGCTGTTTTTTGCTATGTTACCTAATAATGTAACTGTTTTATCAGCATCTGTTTGAGAAACTGAAAATAGACTACCATCATTATTAACCCCATATACCAATAGACCACCTCCCTGCAAATTAGAAAATGCACAAATATGTTGTGCTAGTCTTTCGGTTTTTGTTGACAAACCACTTTTCCAATCCAATTCGTTTAATTCTATTGGTACAGGAAATAGACTGTCTTGCAGTATTTTTATTGCTTTTTCTTTCCAAGTTTCCATAAATTATTCTTTTTCTAGTACCATTGGGCGAACCATACTGTCAATAAATGCTATTTCTTCCTCAGTTAAACCATATTTTTTATATAGTTTTTCATCTGACCATGATTCATCAAAATTTTGAATTGGTACAAATGAGTATGCGTTTCTCATAGCATCTTGAGTATTCTTTCTTTGCATTATACAAAATCTAAAGAATTTTGTTTTTATATAACCGATTACATTATCACATCTTTTTTTAGATGAGAATGGTCCAATATGAAGATAAGTTTGACTACAGCAACTATTAGGTTCACCATAAAAAGGTTTTGCTAAAAATAGATACGGATAGTTACCTCTTTCTCCATAAGATTTAGAAATGTAAACTTTATGCTCTTTGATAAAGTGCTTGTTTTTTGTTACAACATCTTCATTAATATAACCAACACCTTTTACTGTATGAATTTTTATTGAGTCTTTGAATGGCTTATCTTTAAAAGCCCTAAAAGATGATATTATACCAAATGGCGTTTGAGCACTTACTAAAGTATCAAATGTACTTTCAGAATGAATTGAGATTTTTCTTAAGATTGATATTGCTTGATTAAATCTAATAAATGTTTCACAATTCTTTTCAAGTAAAGGTCTTTTCATAACAGAAACCACATCATTACCTTTAAAAGTTTTAACCTCACATTCATCTTTTTTATCACGTTCCCATAAAAAATAACATACACCACCAGATATGTCTACACCAGGGAAACAATCCATTGCATTAGGAAAATCTACAATTTTTGTAATTCTATTATCATTTAGCATTTCTGCTCTAAACTCATCTAAACCACGACCACCAGCGTACCAACGTGCAGGAATAATCATTGATAAAAATCTTGGGTTAAGCTTTTTTGCTTGTTGTATAAAATTATGGTATAAAGGTATAGCGTAATTTTCTTGTTCTACTCCTACATTCAATTGATATGGTGGGTTTCCTATAATAACATCAAACTTCATATTCTTAAATATTTTTTCAGGGTTGTTGGTATGTATAAATTGGTACGCATAAGTTTCTAGGGCATCTTCACGCTCATATACTTCTTGGCTGGCATTACAAAAGGTGCATTTTCCGTTTTTCCAAGTGTGTTCGGTTTTATCAAAAATGATATTTCCTTGCTCATTAGTAAAGGTTTCACATATAGAATATTTACCGTTTGCTATTTTAGAGCAATACACACTTCTGCGAGATAATAAGGAAGTAAGTTCTGTTATTGCAATACCAAATAACTGTTTGCTAAATATGTGGTTTAGTCTATCCTGTTGGTTTGGTATTTCCTTTTCAAGCCCAATCATTAAACGCTTTGCTATTTCACGCAAGAAAACTCCTGACTTACTAACTGGGTCGAGAAATGTTGTTTTGGAATTGCTAAATAATGCTGGAGGTAATGTATCTAGCATTTGGTTAGCAAGAGTAGGAGGTGTAAATACCTCGTCATTGCTTAAATTAGCAAGGCACGTTAATACATCTGGATTATAATTGGTTTCAATCATTTTCGGCTATTTTTAAAAAATGCGTTAATGGAAATTCGGCTACTGGTTGTGGTATAAAAACAGGTTCTTGATGGTCTGAAAATAAATTCATTTCACTATCGTCGTATTCCACATTTTCTAATAATTTATCTAATTGAAAATCTCTTCTTTTTAACATACTGCCATTTACAGCACTCCATTCTGAAAATGTAATTGGTTTACCTTCTGTTGTTTTCATAGACAAAGCATCGCCCCAAATGATATTTTTAGATAAAATAAATTGAGCTGCTTTTAAGAAATCTTCGTTAAAATCTTTTTTGTAATGATTGATGTAATAATTAGTGAATATACCTAACAATCTATCTCTACAAGCATCTACATTATCCTCTAATATATCTACACCATATATACTTGAAATTGCTGTAATAGCATTTCTTTCGTATTCCAATTGGCTTTTTTTGTAACGAGCTTCAACTACTTTTAATTTTCTTTCTAAAATCTCTACTAAGAAATTTCCTGTTCCACATGCAGGCTCCAAAAAACGAGAATCTATTCTTTCTGTTTCTTGTTTCACTAAGTCTAACATGGCATTTACCTCACGCTTGTTAGTAAATACTTCGCCGTGGTCTGTAACTCTTTCTTTAGATTTTACTTGCGCTTCTTCTAAACTCATTTTAATTTTAATTCTTTTTCAACTACTTGTAATATTTCTGATGGATTACTTTCTTCTTTTATTATTTCATATACTTGGTCGGCTAACCAAATTGTGTATAACTCCCTTTCGCTTGAATGAAGTAAGTTTGCTAATAGAGTAATATGTTCCTTTTTTGCTCTCCGTTCTCCTCGTTCTATTTTACTAAGCATTGCCGTGTCTATTTCTAATACACTTGCTACTTGCCTTTGTAATAGTTGGTTTTGCTCTCGCAATTGTTTTATGTGTTCTCCAAAATTCATACTACATTAATTGACTTGTCAAATTTTGTCTAATGTAAGAAAAAGTAATTAATAACCAAAAAAGAGAAAAGAAAAGTTATTCACATTAATTAAGGTAGTTAAGGGGTTTGAGGAAATAAGGGAAACTGAATTAGTTTCCCTTAAAATCCTTATTTGCATATCCACAGTGTATAAAACATTTCCCTTTGCTAAAAAATACTCACTAAATCATAATGAATTTTATTTTTATCAAACTGCCGAAGTTTTTGGATATAAAAAAGCAGAAAGTAATTTTTTCAATATGACGTTTTATACTATTTTAGAAACATCACTTATCTGTTTATTTTATTTCTTGTTAATTGTGATAATTGACAAAATATATAACTTATTGTTTAATCGTCGATCTATTTTCTTTCGTGAATACAGAGTTTTGAAGAAAAAAACCTACTAACTAAAAATAGGTTAATAGGTTCGTTTGTTGTTGGGTGTATAGTTTCTGTTGTTTGATCCTTGTGTTACTTACTTTGTTTCGTATGTTGTGGGCAATCTCTTTTATTTGGGTTTCTGTATCTGTATAAAACCATTTTACAGATAGGTATTTGTTTTTAACCTCATCAAATAATTTACGGTTATGTGCGTAATAATATTTTAACCCAGTATGCGAAAGTAAAAAACTACCCTCTTTTTGCATTGAAATATCTAAACCTGTGATTAAACAAAAATTATTATTTTGCGATTGTGTTACGTTTTCCAAGTTTATCAGTTGAGAAAGTCTTTTGTCAAAATACACTTTTCCTTTATATGTCGCTGTTCTCTGTGTGGAAAACGTAACATTTTGAAAGGAAAAAAGTTTATCAATAATTAATCTTTTTATTTGAGCGTGTATATTATTTCTTGCTCCTAAAATTAAATGATATTTTTCTTTTGAACGGCTAAATTTTACTCTGTACATCTTATCCCAAAAATCATTTTTTTTTGCATTGAGAACAAACTGAACTTCATCAGGTTTTAAGTCTTTTAAATCGGGATCTAAATTCGTTATTAATACTCTTGTCCATTCATCTAATAAAGTCTGTCCTAATCGTTGGTATGTTCTAAAACTCAGTAAATCTGTTACGGTAATAATTCCATATTTTTTTATATTCTTAGATTCTTTACTCTTTATTTCAAACCTAAACGTATTGGTGTCAATTCCATACTTTGGAATGTGAGCAAACTGCAAACCTTTGGCGTATGCCTTTATTTGTTTATATGCAGTTGCATCTGTTTTTTTGAAATACGGAAATCCTACCTTCCTGAAAGGCGTTTTTTTGTAAAATAATAATCCATCAATCAGATTTTTTATTTCAGTTTCAGGTATAACATTTAAACCAAACTCTATATTACAAACTTTCAACTCGATATATTCTTTTTCTTCAATTCCTAAATAGGTTAGGATATTAATAATTGTTTTAATACTATTTTCGGGGGTAAAATCGTTCCCGTTGTGTAGATAATTATTAAAATGATAATGCGGACTTGTATTAAGTTCTAAATGCCTATAACCTATTACATCCCCATTCTTTAATATTTTCCGAAAATCTAAACTTAATTTAATCCCAAATTTTTTATGCATTAATGAATGATAATTGTTTGTTTTCGGTCTGCATACAATAAAATCAGGGTGCTGTAACATCCTGTTTATTATAGTTTGATTGTCGGTTAAAAACTTTGTATTATCTATCATCTTTTGTTTATCTTTGAGGCATATTCTTACACGCCAGTATTGAATATTGAAAACTGAACAAATAAGGGTACGATTTGCTGTACCCTTTTTTTATGCGTTATAATTACGTTTTAAAATATCTTGTAGAATTGTGAAAGTATTTGGGTAAAACGCCCTGTAAACGTCTATTTTTAAAACTTTACCGCTGTTTAAATACTCGAACACTAACAAGTTACGTTTACCGTTTACTTTTCTATTTCCATAAAATACATTTGGGTTCTTTGTTGGGCGTAAACCTGTAACCTGTTCACTCGTTTGCCAGTTGTTAGTGGTTCGTAAACGTAAAATAAGTTTCTATGTTTGTGGCGTTTGATTTCCCACGATACAACTCTATGCGTAACGTTTCGGTTAATAGTTGAATGTTTGATGATTTTGTGAAGTTGTGAGTAAATACGCTGTAAGATTTTACTTCGTGCGTTAAATCAAAGATATGCGTATAAAAGTCGGGAGTTCTTACATTGCCAGTATTCATAACTAATTATTTAAAGGGATTAAACAATTATCTATGTCGGCACGTAAAAAATAAACCCTTGCACCAATTCCGTACGGTTTTAGTTTACCCGATTTGCACCAGTTGTGAATAGTTGAAAGATCGACCTTAAAAAGGTCTGCGACCTCTTGCCGTGTTAGGTAGTCGTTTGGCTGTTGTGGTGTGAAGTGTTTTAAAAAGTCTTCTAATTGACTTTTAATACCCTTGTTAATCTGCTCTTGCAGTTGTTCAGGTGTGTACTGTAAAAATTGTATTGCACTCATAACGTTTTGTTTAATGTTATAAGGCAAATTTGCGGTTATCTCTTTGGTACTCTATCGTAGTACCGTACCATTTGAGTACCGTTTATTTAAGTAGGTTGATTTGGTAGTTTATTATTAAAATCATCACAAATAGTTAAACTGTTTTCGTTGCAATAGTTTATTATTAAAATCATCACAAATAGTTAAACTGTTTTCGTTGCAATAGTTTATTATTAAATCTATATCTTTTTGCTTTCTGCTAAATATGTTTTTGTCATTGAAATTAGTATTTGATATACTTTCTGAAATATAAGGGCGTAGATTTTTGTTACCTAATTGCATTGCAGTTTGCGTTGCAACACAGTTATTTTCTTTGTAAATCTTTTGCACTTCTCCAGTAGCAAATTTTACACCTATTTTAAACCAATTTTTTGAAAGATGTTTATTCTCTTTCGGTATTGGTTTTTTTTCTTGTAAAGTTTCCAATGTTGTTGGGTATTTTCGCTTTTTTTCATCTAAATACAAACAATATGAAGATAAAAATTTTACAAATTCACTCTCAAAATCATTTAAACCCTCTTTGCATTTCTTAACATTTAAAAATTCCAGACAAAAAACTAATTCTTTTTCTTCATTAACTATAAAGTCAAATATATTTAATTTAAAACCCCAGTCTAAACCAAAAAACATGTTCTTGTTTAATTTATAAATTGTTTTACATTTTAGGTCAATAAATTCAGAATTATTTTTTTCAAAGTTCCTTTTAAGTTTTTCAATTGAATAATTATCCATACACGCCAGTATATTTAGTTCACTAATTTAAAATCACTCAACTCTTTAGATAAGTTGGTTTTTAATTCAATTTCTAAATATTTTACAATTGATACCAAATGATGACTATACGCTAAATCATCTTTTTCGCCAAAATAATCACCAGATGCTTTACTAATTTCTTCTTCTCTTTTTACGCATTCTAAAACTATCTCTTTTAAAGCTTTAATGTTTATTTTAGATGGCGTATTTGATGCTAACCATGAAATTATAAATAAATCTGAATTTTTGTATTTTGAATTTTCAAAACGGTTAATTAATTTTTGTGTCATAGTCTTAATTATTTATTATTGTTTAGTTTCTTTTCTTCTATCATTTTTAATACTCTTTCTTTGAAAACCGGATCTTGCCCCATTCTTTTGGCTACCTCTTTTTCTAAAAATGCTCTACGCTCTTTAGTTAATATTATTTTGCCTGCATTATCTTTATTGCGTTGGGTACTATTTTCTATACTAAAATCATATTCGTTATTTTCAAATTCAAAACTATCTTTACTTAAATATATCGTACCTTTTATTGTTATTGACTTATCTTCTGAATTTAAAACCATAGGACTTTTTCCAAATTTGCGTTTAAAAATTCTATCCATAATTGTAAAGTAACACACTTGTAAAACTTCTCCTGTATTACCAATTTCTACCTCACGATTATATTGATCAATAAATAATGAATTATCCATATACTCAAACCTATTCAAATAAAATGTAGCAAAATCTTCAATTTCAATTTTATTTGAAAAGTATAATACAGTGTTTTTCATATTTTACGCTTTAGGTATTGTTTTTAATGTAATCCAATTAATAATTTCACATTTCTTATAAACGTTTTATTTAACCACGTTAATAATTCGTTGCATAGTATCTTTTATGTTCTCTATAATAAAGCCTATAAAAGGCTGTTTATCGTTGTTTATTTGCGCTGTTTCTAATGCGTTGTAATATTTTAATCGGTTATCTGCATCGCCTTTTAAAATGGCAATAGGAAAACCATTTTGTAATAAAATTAAGTTCATTAATAGGCGTGAAGTTCTTCCGTTACCGTCTATAAATGGGTGAATTGTTACTAAACGTTCGTGCATTTCGGCACTTAATACAATTGGGTGTAAATAGTCTTTGTTTTCGTTGTACCAAATAAACAAACTTTCCATTTCTTTCTGTACTAAATACGGTTGAGGTGGCACGTGTTTTGCACCCGAAATAAGTACTTGTACATTGCGGTACTTTCCTGTATTTTCGTTGTTAATTCCTTGCAATATTAAACGGTGTATTTGCAATACATCACGTTCGGTAATGTTATTTTTATCTTTTGCAAGTTCCTTAATAAACTCTATTGCGTGGGCGTGGTTTATTGCCTCTAAATGTTCATTTAGTGTTTTACCGCCAATGGTTAAACCTTTTTCAATTACTAATGCCGTTTCTTGTAAGGTTAATGTATTACCCTCTATTTTATTACTTTCGTACGTGTATTCTATATCAAACGCCTTTGCTACCTTATCGCCTTGTTGGTTGCGTAAATGGTTCAATTCGTTTTTTAATTCATCTAATTGTTTTAAATCTTCTTTCATTTTATTGGTTACTTGCACTTTTTATTACTCTTAATTTTGGTTCTTGTTTCTCGTTCATTTGTTCAAAGAATTGCATAAACATATCAGCATTTGCATCTTTATCACTTCTTTGATTTATGTATTTTAAAAACATTTGTTCTGTGGTGTGTCCTGTAATTCCAATTAATACAGGTGTAGGCATCATTTTATAAAAATTTGTTGCAAATGAACGCCTAAAACTATGCGAGGTTATAAAATTAAACTTCGGTAAATTTTCAAAAGTTCGTTTTCTTGTTACTGGATCAATAATATAACCTTTTACTTTTTGGTTAATTTCTGCAAGTTCACAAACCTTTGAAATATGTTTGTTTATTTTATTTAAGGAAACAGGTTTAGGAAAATCATTTAATAAAATATCTACAATAAAATCCTTAACAACTCCAACTGTAATTTTTTTATCCGTTTTTTGCTGCATTAAATCAATGTAAACGCCTTTAGGGTTAACACGTAGGTTATTGGGTGTTAAACTTAATAAATCGCCTCCACGTTGCCCGATATAACAACCAACTAAAATCCATTTCTGAACCTCTTTTAAATGTTCGGTAGGCATTTCTGTATTTCTTATCTTTTCCAGTTCCTCAAAAGACAAAGTATGTATGTAACGGTCTTTGTCCTGTTCTCTAAATGATTTTAATGTTACAGAGTGTGGCGTTACTTCAATATCATTTTTTTGAGCATCAATACAAACCGTTTTAATAAACTCAAATTGTTTACCTGTGTAGTTGATTGTATAACCTTTATCGTTTAATAACCAATTTTTAAAACCGTCTGTAAACGCCTTACTTACATCTTTAAATCTTATTTGTTTTTTAATGTGTTTTTGGTAGTTCTCAAAAATGTTTTTAAATAACTTATAATTCTTAATTGTACCGTCTGAAAGTCCAATTTTTCCGCCTCTTGCCTCTCTTGTATTTGCGTTGTCGATTATATCTTGAAGATAGTTAACAAAAATAGTTTTATCAGTTACTTGCACACGGTTAAAACACTTACTAATACAATTATCTACCCAATGCCCATCTATTACAATGCCTTGTGCTAAATCATCGTTGTAACGATCAAAAATATAATTTTCTAATTTATTGAGTTTAGAAATAAGACTTTTGTTTTCGGCTGTGTTTTGTTTTGGTAGATTGGTGTTGTCGCTCCAGTCTTTTACATCAATAACAAATTCTGTTTTACGCCTAAAAAACAAATCTCTACTTGCAGAAAATCGCACATAAATTTGTGAAACATCTTTCTTGCTTCTTAAAAAGTATTTAATTGTTGCCATTGTAATAAATTGAAAATCTGAACAGAACAAATGTAATTAAAAAAACAAACTTGTGCTACCGTTGTGCTACCGATTTACCTTTTTATTCAATTTATATCAATTTACATCAATACCACTTTAATTACAAAACCTTTGTTAAGTATTGATTTTATTGATATTTTAGACAATTTTAAAGAGTTTTAAGAATAAACGAATTTAGAGAGTTACTGTGTGGGTTCGATTCCCACCTCAGGTACAGAAAGCTCAACTGCAAAGTTGGGCTTTTTTGTTATAATCAATTTTCTTTTAGGATATTTTTATATCGAAAAAAATTAAAACTTAACATCAATAAGCTTTAATATAGAAGTATTTTCGTTATTTTTATAGTATCTAATACGTATCAATATGAAAAAAGACCAATTAAAGAAAAAGCTTAAAGAGCA